>NZ_JBFAKW010000022.1:0-99206 GCF_040655955.1 Streptomyces sp. NPDC050263
AAGTACGTCCAGTACGAGGACTTCCGGCCGGCACACCGAGAGCACGCACCGGACGCCGCTCCTTGACGGGCGAACGTTGCCTGCCGCGGCACTAGGAGGTGGCCTGCTGGTCTGGAGTCCTTCCCTCCATGGCCAAGAGTTCCTCATTGGGGATCGCGCCGCCGAAACGACGGTCCCGGGAGGCGAACTCCAGGCAGGCCCGCCACAGGTCGCGGCGGTCGAAATCCGGCCACAGCACGTCCTGGAAGACCATCTCCGCGTACGCGCTCTGCCACAGCAGGTAGTTGGAGGTGCGCTGCTCGCCGCTCGGCCGCAGGAACAGGTCGACGTCCGGCATGTCCGGGTAGTACAGGTACTTGGCGAGGGTCTTCTCATCGACCTTGGCGGGGTCCAGCCGGCCGGCCTTCACATCCTGCGCGAGCGCCTGCGCGGCGTCCGCGATCTCCGCCCGCCCGCCGTAGTTCATGCAGAAGTAGAGGGTGAGCCGGTCGTTGTCCTTCGTCTGCTCCTGGGCGACCTGGAGCTCCTTGGCGACCGACTTCCACAGCTTGGGCATCCGGCCCACCCAGCGCACCCGGATGCCGAGCGAGTCGAGCTGGTCGCGGGACTTGCGGATGAAGTCCCGGTTGAAGTTCATCAGGAAGCGGACCTCGTCGGGCGAGCGCTTCCAGTTCTCGGTGGAGAAGGCGTACAGCGAGATGTTCCGCACGCCCATCTCGACACCGCCCTGGAGCACGTCGAGCACCTGCTCGGCGCCGACCTTGTGCCCCTCGGTGCGCGGCAGCCCGCGCTGCTTGGCCCAGCGGCCGTTGCCGTCCATGACGATCGCCACATGCTCGGGGATGAGCTCCCCGGGGAGCTTCGGCGGGCGCGCGCCGGAGGGGTGCGGCTCCGGCGCCGTGTACTCCCGCCGCTGCCGCCCCAGGAACCCGCGTACGACCATGGTGTCTCTGTCTCCCCTGCTTGCTGCTTGCTGCTTGCTGCTTGCTGTTCGCTGTTCGGTGCTCGCTGCTTCTACTTTTCCACGTACCGCAGTGAGCGCAGTCCGCGCTCCAGGTGCCAGTGCAGATAGGCGGACACCAGCCCGCTGCCCTCCCGGACGTACCGCGGCTCGCACGCGTCGGCCGTCTCCCAGTCTCCCGTGAGCAGCGCGCCCAGCAGGACCAGCGTCTGCGGCGAGGGTACGACGCTGCCGGCCACCCGGCAGTCGACGCAGACGGAGCCGCCGGCGGCGACGGAGAAGAACCGGTTGGGTCCCGGCATTCCGCACTTGGCGCAGTCGCCGAAGCTGGGGGCGTAGCCGTTGACGGCGAGCGACCGCAGCAGGAACGCGTCGAGGACGAGGTGGGGGGCGTGCTCGCCGCGGGCCAGGGTCCGCAGGGCCCCCACCAGCAGCAGGTACTGCTGGACGGCCGGTTCGCCCTCGTGGTCGGTGAACCGCTCGGCGGTCTCCAGCATGGCCGTCCCGGCGGTGTAGCGGGCGTAGTCGGTCACGATCCCGCCGCCGTACGGGGCGATGATCTCGCTCTGCGTGCACAGCGGCAGCCCGCGTCCGACCAGCTCGCTGCTGCCCCGCGCGAAGAACTGCACGTCGACGTGCGAGAAGGGTTCGAGACGCGCCCCGAACTTGGACTTCGTCCGCCGCACCCCCCGCGCCACGGCCCGCACCCGCCCGTGCCCGCGCGTCAGCAGCGTGATGATGCGGTCGGCTTCGCCGAGCTTCTGGGTCCGCAGGACGATGCCGTCGTCCCGAAAGAGACTCATCGCACACCGCCAGCGAACCGCCGGGGGCGGAACAGGCTCATGCCCCCCATTCTCGCCTACCCGGACGGGAACGTGTGCCCACCTCTACGACAGGTCCTAGGATCCCCGGGTGGTGAAGCGGGCGCTGGGGCGCGACTTCGGGTGGTTGTGGGCGGCGTACGCCGTGAGTGCCATGGGCACCTGGCTCGCGTTCAACGCGTTCCCGATGATCGCCGTGCTGGAGCTGCACGCCGGGCCGTCCGAGGTGGCGGCGCTGGCGGCCGTGGGCCCGGCGGTGGGGGCGCTGCTGGCGGTGCCGCTCGGACCGTGGGTGGAGTTCCGCCGCAAACGTCCGGTGATGATCACGGCGGACCTCGTGCGCTGCGCGGCGATGCTGAGCGTCCCGGCCGCCTACGCGCTCGGCGCGCTCGGGCTGGGGCAGCTGCTGCTGGTCTCGATGATCGTCGCGGCGGCCGACATCTCGTTCACGGCGGCGAGCGGCGCCCTCCTGAAGAGCCTGCTCCCACGGGAAGACCTCCTGGTGGCGAACGGCCGCTTCGAGTCCACGACCTGGACGGCGACGATGCTGGGCCCGGCCCTCGGCGGAGCCTCGATCGCCCTGCTGGGCCCGGTGGCGATGATCACGGCGGACGCGGCGAGCTACCTGTTGTCGGCACTGGGGCTACGGGCGATACGAGCCCGGGAACCGAATCCGGATCCGGCGAAGACGGTTGCGGACGGCCGCGGGCCGCGGCTCACCGCCGGGGATCTGGTGGTCGGCTGGCGGCATCTGCTCTCCCATCGTGCGCTCCGGCCGCTCTTCCTCAACACGGCTCTCGTGAACGGGCTGATCATGGCCGGGGCGCCGCTGTTGGCCGTGCTGATGCTCGGGCCGTTGCACCTCGCGCCATGGCAGTTCACGCTCGCGTTCGCCGTGCCCTGCACCGGCGGGCTGATCGGCTCGCGGCTGGCCCCTCCCCTGGTCGCCCGCTACGGACGACGCCGCGTGTTGCTGACGTCCGGGACGCTGCGCGTCTGCTGGCCGCTCGGGCTGGCCTTCGTGGGGCCGGGCGCGGGCGGCATGGTCCTGGTGATGGTCGTGGAGTTCGGCCTGATCACCTGCATCGGCGTCTACAACCCCGTCCTCGCCACGACCCGCCTGGAGCTGACGCCGACGGACCGGGTGGCCCGTACGCTGTCGGCGTGGTCGGTCGGCACCAAGGCGACGACGGCCGTGCTGACGGCCCTGTGGGGTGTCCTGGCCTCCTTCACCAGCGCGCGCATCGCCCTCGCCGCGGCGGGAGTGGCCCTCCTGGCGACACCGCTGCTGCTCGCAACCGGACGGCAGGCCGAGGCGTCCGTGACGGGTGAGACACCGGTTCCCGAAGGACGGAGAGAACGATCTTAGGATCGCCCACCACCCACACCGCCCCCACCACCCGCCGCGCGCTCCTCACGGCGGGCGCGGCCACCGCGGCCGCCCTGCTGACCACCGCCCCGGCCCGCGCGACGACCGCGGCCGCCGACCCCGTCACCGCCCGGCTGCGCGACCTCGAAGCCGGTCACGGCGCCCGGCTGGGGGTGTTCGCGCACAACGTCCGCACCCGCCGCTCGGTCAGGTACCGCGCCGACGAGCTCTTCCCGGTCTGCTCGCTGTTCAAGCCCCTCGCGGTGGCAGCCGTCCTGCGGGACCTGGACGTGGACGGCGAGGTCCTGGCCCGCCGGATCCACTACACCGCCGACGAGGTGGTGGCGAACTCCCCGGTCACCGCACTCCATGTGGCCGACGGCATGACCGTCGCCGAGTTGTGCGCCGCCGCGATCCAGGTCAGCGACAACACGGCCGGCAACCTGCTCCTGCGCGAGCTGGGCGGCCCGACCGCGGTCACCCGCTTCGCCCGCTCGGTCGGCGACCGCGTGACCCGTCTCGACCGCTGGGAGCCCGACCTCAACTCGGCCGAGCCGGACCGGATCACGGACACCACGAGCCCGTACGCGATCGGCCGCTCCTACGCCCGGCTGGTCCTCGGGAACGCCCTGAGCGCCCCGGACCGCACCCGGCTGACCGACTGGATGCTCGGCACGGTCACCAGCGTCAACCGCTTCCGCAAGGGCCTGCCCCCGACCTGGACCCTCGCCGACAAGACCGGCGGCGGCTGGTACGGCGCCGACAACGACGCCGGCATCGCCTGGACGCCGGACGGCACCCCGATCGTCCTCTGCGTCCAACTCACCAAGCCGGACCGAGAAGCCGCCTACGACCACGACCTGATCGTGGAAACGGCGGCGCTGCTGGCGAACACGCTGGGCTGAGAGCGCGCTTCGCCCAGGCTGTTCGTGGCAGGCGCCCGGCACAAGGGCGGTCTGGGCGTCGTTCTAACTTCGGCCCTCCGTGTCGTCGGCAGGGCCGAACCGCCGCACGTACCTCCGCTGCCAAGGCGTCTCCACCGCCCGGCGGTCGTAGCCCCGGCGGACGAACTCCACCGCCTCCTGCGGGGGGACGCCGTCCAGGATCGCCAGGCAGGCCAGGGCTGTGCCGGTGCGGCCTCGGCCGCCGTTGCAGGCGATCTCGACTCTTGCGTCGGCCGCCCTGCGCCACGCCTCGAGCAGGGTCGCGCGGGCGTTCCGGTGGTCGGCGGGGAGGCGGAAGTCGGGCCAGTGGATCCAGCGGGACTCCCAGGGGGCCCGCTCGGGGCGCGCGCCGAGGAGATAGACGCCGTACGCGGGCGCGGGGGCCGTCGGGTCGAGTGGGTGGCGCAGTCCGCGTCCTCGGATCAGCCGTCCGGACGGCAGTGCCAGCACTCCGGGTTGTCCCGGCTGCCAGGCCCACGCGTCGGTCTCCGTGTTCTCGTCCAACGTTTCGTCCATTCCCTCATTCGAACGTGGTCGCGGGCGTCGGGCAACCGATTCGGGGTGACCGGTGGTCTGGAGGGCGAGGAGGGGTGCTTGATGCAGGCCGAACAAGAGGAGCGGTTCCAGGAGTTCGTCAGAGCCCGGTGGTCCCGGCTCGTGCGAACCGCCTATCTGCTCACGGGGGACGTCCACCACGCGGAGGATCTGACGCAGACCGCGCTGGCCAAGGCCTACCGGTCGTGGCGGCGGATCTCGCGCAGCGACAACCCGGAGGCGTACGTCCGGCGGATGCTGGTCAGTTGCAACAGCGACCGGTTCCGCAAGCGGCGGGTCAGCGAGGCGCTGACCGCCGCGCCGCCCGAGCGGGCGGGCCGTGACGAGAGCGCCGGGCGGGTGGAGGAACGCGGCTCCCTGCTGGCCGGACTGGCCCAACTGCCGCCGAGGCAACGGGCGGTGGTGGTGCTCCGGTATTGGGAGGACCTGTCCGAGGCGGAGGTGGCCGAGGTGCTCGGCTGCTCGCCCGGCACGGTCAAGAGCCAGGCCTCGAAGGGGCTGGCGAAGTTGCGTACGTATCCAGGGCTGGCCGCCGGTCGCACCGGTGAACGGGTTCAGCCTCAACGTCAGGGGCAGGGAGGCCTTCGGTGAACGGGGCAGAAAATCAAAGGGACTTGGGGTTCGAGCAACGGATGCGGGAGTTGCTCGCCGAGGACGCGTACGCCGTGCAGCCCTCGTCGGCGCCGTATCCGGCCATCCGGCGGCGCGGACTGGCCGAGCGGCGGCGGCGCGTCGCGGTGACCGGAGCCGCGCTGGCGGCGCTGGCCGCGGTGCCGGTGGGGGCGTATGCCGTGGCCGGGGGGAGCGGGGGGCGGGGCGCCGACACGGCGGCTCCGAAGCCGTCGGTCAGCGCCCCGCCCAGTCCGGCCGCGTCCCCGACGACGTCGTCCGGGACACCGTCGTCCGGCGGACCCGCGCGGCCCGCCACGGACGGACAGCTGCTCGACGGGATCACGTTCGCGCAGGCCGCGGACGGGCTGGCGGAGTGTCTGACCGCCGAGGGCGGGCCTGCCCTGTCCGCCGGGGATCTGGGCGAACCCGAGGACTACCGGATCGTCCTGGCGATGAAGAAGACCGGCGACTCCAACGCGCCCGGCGACGGCATGTACGTCGTCGCCGTGAAGGAACAGCCCGCGGGCTTCCGGGTGGTCTGCTCCCTCACGGACGGCGTGTCCTCCGGCATCAGCACCAGCTCGAGCGAAGCCGGCGGGCCGGACGCGGGCCCGGTCGTCCCCGACATCAACGGCGGCGACCTGTACCAGCAGTCGATCATGGACAAGGGGAACTGGAAGCTGCCGTTCCGCTGGGGGGTCATCGGCACGGTCGAACCGTCGGTGGCCGAGGTGACCGTCTCCTACGGCGAGACCAGCGCGACGGCGACCCTGGACCACGGCTGGTTCGTCGCCGTCGGCACATTGAACCGGCAGGTCACGCTCGCCCCGCACATCAAGGGCTTCGACGCGGCCGGCAAGCTCGTCTACGACTCCGACACGGACAGCTCCTACGAGCGAACGCTGCCCTGAGGATCTGTCCTTCCCGGGGTCACCAGTCCCGACTCGTAGGCCACGATGACCAGTTGGGCCCGGTCGCGCGCACCCAGCTTGCCCATGATCCGGCTGACGTGGGTCTTCGCGGTGAGCGGGCTGAGGCCCAGCGCCTCGGCGATCTCGGTGTTGGTCAGGCCCCGCGCGACCAGGGCGAGCACCTCGCGCTCCCGTTCGGAGAGCCCTTCCGGACCGCCTACGGGGGGCGGCCCGGAGGGGCTGCGCAGGAAACGGGCGATCAGCCGGGCCGTCGGTCCGGGCGACAGCAGCGCCTCGCCGGCGGCGACCGTGCGGATGGCGTCCAGGAGCTCGGCGGGCCTGGTGTCCTTCACCAGAAAGCCGGAGGCGCCCGCGCGCAACGCCTCGACGATGTGCTCGTCGGTGTCGTAGGTGGTCAGGACGAGGACGCGGACCCCGGCCAGCTCCTCGTCGGCGGCGATCAGCCGGGTCGCCTCGATGCCGTCGAGGTCGGGCATGCGGATGTCCATCACGATCAGGTCCGGGCGGGTGTCACGGGCCAGGGCGACCGCCTCCCGGCCGGTGCCGGCCTGTCCGACCACCGCCGTGTCCGGCGCCGACTCCACGAGCATCGCGAACGCGGCCCGGACCAGCCTCTGATCGTCGGCGAGCAGCACCCGGATCGGACCCGGAGCGCCCGACGGGTCGTTCCGTGGGACGCTCATCGGACGGCCTCCGTCGGCAGTACGGCACGCACCTCGTAGCCCTCCCCCTCGTCGTCCCTCGGCCCGGCCTCCAGTGTGCCGCCCACGCTGCGCGCCCGTTCGCGCATCCCGACGAGCCCGAACCCGGGCGGGCCCGCCCCGTCGCCCGCCCCGTCGTCGGTCACCGTCACCCGCAGGGCGCCCCGCTCCTCGCGCACCCGCACGCCGACGGCGAGATCCTCCCGTCCGCCGTGCCGCACCGCGTTCGTCAGCGCCTCCTGCACGATCCGGTAGGCGGCCGCGCCCACCGCGGGCGGCACCTCCCCGGCCCCCACCGAGAGCTCGACCTTCGCGCCCGCCGCCCGGGCCGTCTCGGCGAGGTCCGGCAGACCGTGCAGGCCGGGCAGCGGTCCGCGCGCCTCGGGGGCGTCGTTCTCACGCAGCACCTCCAGCGTCGTCCGGAGTTCGCCGCGCGCGTTGCGGCAGGTGTCGGCGATGTCGTCCAGGGCCCCGGCGACGGCGGCGCGGTCGAGCCGGTCGGGGTCCGCGGCCAGGACATGGGCGGCGACGGAGGTCTGCACACCGATCAGGGTGATGGTGTGGGCGAGCAGATCATGCAGGTCACGGGCGATGCGCAGCCGCTCCTCGGCGACCCGGCGGCGGGCCTCCTCCTCGCGGGTGCGTTCGGCGCGCTCGGCGCGTTCGACGATGGCGGCGAGGTACTGCCGGTAGTAGCGGGCGCTCATCCCGCAGAAGAGGACGGCGACGACCCAGCCGGAGATCCGCAGCACCTCCAGCACCCCGTCGGGGTTGGTGAGGCCGTTGATGATCAGCGTCAGGCTCAGGACGGTGGCGCCGGTGAGCAGTGTGCGGCGGGCCGTGCCGCTCGCCGCGAGCGTGTAGAGCGCCACCATGGTCGCGGGGACGGGCGCGGTGTGGTCGTTGTCGAGGACGTGGTAAGGGACGACGCAGGCCACCACCGCGAGCAGCACCGGCAGCGGGCGGTGGCGGCGCCGGGCGAGGGGCACGTGCGCGGTGAGGAGCAGCGTCCAGCCGAGCGCGTCGGGCCGCGGCCCGTCGCCGCCGACGAGAGCGAGGGCGGCGGCGAGGGCGGCCGTCGCCGCGGCCAGCAGCGCGTCGTTGCGGGTGCGGTGCGGGGCGGTGCGGGGGTCGCGGTGGACCGCCGCCATGATCCGCTCGCCCCGGCGGTGCCGCGCCGTTGTCGTGGTTGCCTGCACGGGACCATCCTGCGGCACACGGGCGCCCCTCCGGGAGGGAGGGGCACCCGTGTGCTCACGCCAACTGCCGCTCACGGTCGGCCGGTTCGGGTTCCGGCGCCCGCGACAGCGGTCCCGGCCACCACACCCGCCGGCCCAGTGCCACGCTCGCGCTGGTCACCAGGTAGGTCCGGACGAGGAACGTGTCCAGCAGGACGCCCACCGCGATCACGAAGCCCAGCTCGACGAGTTGCACGAGCCCCATGTTCGTCAGCACGGCGAAGGTCGCGGCGAGGACGAGGCCGGCCGAGGCGATCACCCCGCCGGTCGTGCGCAGCGCGCTGAGCGCGGCGGCCGCGGGTTCGGCGCCGCGCATCGACTCCTCCCGCATCCGGTGCATCAGGAAGATGCCGTAGTCGACGCCGAGGGCGACCAGGAACACGAAGGACAGCAGCCCGAGCCCGGGATCCGTGCCCTCGAAGCCGAACACCGGCCCGAACACCAGCCCGCCGAGGCCGAGCGCCGCGCCCCACACCGCGACCACGGCGGCGACGAGCATCAGCGGCGCGACCAGCGAGCGCAGCAGCACGATCAGGATCAGCAGCACGGAGACGAGGACGATCGGCACGACGACGAGCCGGTCGCGGGCGTTCGCGTCCACCAGGTCGATCTGCTGGGCGCTGGGCCCGCCGACGTAGGAGCCGGTCAGCCGGTCCCGGAGGTTCTCGATGGTCGCCGTCTCGGCCGCCGACTGCGGCGGTGCGGCGGCCGTCACCGCGATCTCCGTCCAGCCCCCGCCGGTGCGGCCCGCGCGGGCGTCGGCGACGCCGTCCGTGTCCCGGATCGCGGCGAGCGTGGCGTCGGCCCGGCCGGCCGGGGTCATGACCTCGATGGCCTGGGCGGACTGTTCCGGGAAGGCCGCGGCGAGGGTCCGCATCGCGGAGACCGACTCGGGCCGGTCGACGAAGGAGTCCTGCTGTTTGACCGCGCCGGGCAGATTCAGCACGCCCAGCGCGAGCGCGCCGAGCAGGACGGCGCCGGCCGCCAGGACGGTCCGCGGGCGCCGGCCGGCGGACGTGCCCATCGCGGAGAACAGCGACCGGCGGGCCTTGGGCGTGGAGCCGTAGGCGGGCACCAGCGGCCAGAACACCCGGCGGCCCAGCAGGACCAGGAGCGCGGGCAGCAGCGTCAGCATCGCGAGCAGCGCGCACAGCACGCCCACGGTGCCGAGGGGGCCCATCCCCCGGTTGGAGTTCAGGTCGGCGGCGAGCAGGCACAGCAGTCCGGCGGCCACGGTCCCGGAGGAGGCGAGCACGGCGGGTCCGCAGCCGCGCAGCGCGGCCGCCATCGCCTCGTACGGCCGCTCCACGCGCCGCAACTCCTCCCGGTAACGGGAGACGAGCAGCAGGGCGTAGTCCGTGCCGGCGCCGAAGACGAGGATGGTCATGATGCCCGAGCTCTGCCCCGACACGGCCGTTCCGAAGGCCTGGTTGAGGCCGTAGGCGACGCCCATGGACAGGAAGTCGGCGATCCCGGCCACGACGAGCGGCACGAGCCACAGCACCGGGCTGCGGTAGATGACGATCAGCAGCAGCGCGACGACCCCGACGGTGGTGTAGAGCAGCGGCCCGCCGAGCGACTCGTACACCTTGCTCGCGTCGGTGGCCAGCGCCCCGGCCCCGCCGACCTCGACCGTCAACCCGCCCTCGCTGTGGGCGACTTGACGGACGTCGTCGACGAAGGCGTCCCGCTTGGTCTCGTCGGTGCCCGGCTCGTTGGTGGCGACCGGGTACATGAGCGTGGCGCCGTCGGCGGACGGGACGCCCTCGGGGGTCCCGGTCAGCGCGTGGTCCCCGGCGATGCGGGCGACCTGCCCGCGGGCCGTCGTGCGGTCGGCGGCGGTGAGACCGCCGTCGCGGTGGTAGACGAGCACGAGCTCGGTGCTCTCGCCGCCCGGCAGCTGCTCCTGGAGCTTCGCGACCCGGGTCGAGTCGGCGCTCGCCGGCAGGTAGTCGGTGACCCGGTCGTGCTGCACGTCGGCGAGCTTGGCGGCGAACGGCGAGGCGAGCGCGAGCACGCCCACCCACAACGCGAGCATCAACCAGGGCACCGCCCTGCGGACGCTCTTCCCTTTCCCGGCACTCGTCTTCCCGGCCCTCATCACATCTCCGGCCCCCATGAGACGGGCCCTCCCTTCGGCACGGCTGTCTGGATACACGTCCCAGACTCCCGGCGCGGGAGGCGCCGTTCGTCGCGCGCAAGGGCGAGTTCGGGGGTACTGCCGGGGGTGGCCGGGCGGCCGCGTTACTCCCCGGGGAGTATCCGAGGAGCGACCGAGAGCGGCCGAGGCGTGTCAGGACGGCGTGCGAGCCGCGGCCAGGAGCCGGGTCACGTCGTCCGCGCAGATGGTGAGGGCCGCGCCCACCGTCGCGAGGGCCTCTCGCTCGGACGGGGTGTACGGGCCGTCCGCCAGGGCGATGCGGGCGCCCTGGAGCAGGATCGATTCTCGTCCTACCGGAGCGAGGTGCGGGGCGAGCGGGTCGAGGGCCTCGTGGAGCTCTATGGCGAGGCCGGCGCCGTAGCTGCGGCCGGTGTCGGTGGCGAGGGCCTCGACGAGGGCGGCGAGCTGTTCCTCCGTGCAGTCGGCGAAGCCGGCCGCGCGCACCGCGCCCGCCGCCGCCTCCAGGGCCGCCCGGGCGCAGGCGCCGCCCGCGGACAGGACCGCGAGGGCGACGGTGTGGACGGCGTCGCGGAGCATCGCCGAGAAGCGCACGGTGGTGGGGTGGTCCAGGACGTCGGTGCCGAAGTGGCGACGGCAGGCCGCGCACTCGACGACCGGGCCGGTCTCGCCGCGCGGCACGACCGGCACACCGAAAACGGTGAAGCGGCGCTGCCCGGTCAGCCGCTGGTAGTTGCGGTCGCCGCCGCAGCCCGGGCAGAAGAACTCGCCGTCGCCCATGGGCGTCCATGCGGTGCGGGTGCCCAGGATGCGCGCACGCCTGGTGACACGGCCGTCTCGTCCCCGTCCTGGCAGCACGTCGCACCTCCGCGTAATGCCGCGGCAACATCGCCGCGTCTGCGTGATGTTAGCCACAGGTAAGACGTGCAGTCAGCACCCTGGAGGAGACCTTTCCGTGACCTCCACGGAAGCGTGGCTGATAAACGACGGGGCCCTGACCGCCGTATACAGCGGTCAAGGCCCCTAAACCACCGGTCAGGGCGGTCAGCGGGTCGCGCGGTTGACGGCGGAGACGACCGCCTTCAGCGACGCACGCGTCGTGTTCGCGTCGATGCCGATGCCCCACAGGACCTTGTCGCCGATCGCGCACTCGATGTACGAGGCGGCCTGCGCGGAGGCGCCCTCGCTCATCGTGTGCTCCTGGTAGTCCAGCAGGCGTACGTCGATGCCGACGGACTCCAGGGCGTCGAAGAAGGCCGAGATCGGACCGTTGCCGGTACCGGTCAGGACCGTGTCCGCGCCGTCGACCGTGGCCTCGACGGTCAGGGTGTCGACGCCGTCGGTGTCGGTCGTGGACTGGCCGGTGCGGACCTGGATGCGGCCCCACGGGTTCTCGGGGTTCGGCAGGTACTCGTCCTGGAAGACGGCCCAGATGGCGCTGCCGGTGACCTCGCCGCCCTCGGCGTCGGTCTTGGCCTGGATCAGCTTCGAGAACTCGATCTGCATCCGGCGCGGCAGGTCCAGCTTGTGGTCGTTCTTCAGGACGTACGCGATCCCGCCCTTGCCGGACTGCGAGTTGACCCGGATCACGGCCTCGTAGGAGCGGCCGACGTCCTTCGGGTCGATCGGCAGATAGGGGACCGCCCACTCGATGTCGTCGACCGTGACGCCCTTGGCGGCCGCGTCGGCCTCCATCGCGTCGAAGCCCTTCTTGATGGCGTCCTGGTGGGAGCCGGAGAAGGACGTGTAGACCAGGTCGCCCACGTACGGGTGGCGCGGGTGGACCTCCATCTGGTTGCAGTACTCCCACGTACGACGGATCTCGTCGATGTCGGAGAAGTCGATCTGCGGGTCGACGCCCTGCGAGAACAGGTTCATGCCCAGGGTGACCAGGTCGACGTTGCCGGTGCGCTCGCCCTGGCCGAACAGACAGCCCTCGACGCGGTCGGCGCCGGCCATCAGCGCCAGCTCGGCCGCCGCGACGGCCGTGCCGCGGTCGTTGTGCGGGTGGACGGAGATCACGACGTGCTCGCGGCGCGAGATGTTGCGGCTCATCCACTCGAAGCGGTCGGCGTGGGTGGAGGGCGTGGAGCGCTCGACGGTGGCCGGCAGGTTCAGGATGATCTCGCGGCCCGGACCGGGCTGGTAGACGTCCATCACCGCCTCGCAGACCTCCAGGGCGAAGTCCAGCTCGGTGTCGGTGAAGATCTCGGGGCTGTACTGGTAGCCGAACTCCGTCTCGGGGCCCAGCAGCTTCTCCGCGTACTCCATCACCAGGCGGGTGCCGTCGACGGCGATCTGCTTGATGTCGTCCCTGGAGCCGCGGAAGACGACCCGGCGGAAGACGGGGGCCGTGGCGTTGTACAGGTGGACGGTCGCCCGCTTGGCGCCCTTCAGGGACTCCACGGTCCGCTCGATCAGGTCCTCACGGGCCTGGGTCAGCACGGAGATCGTGACGTCGTCCGGGATCGCGCCCTCTTCCTCGATGATCGAGCGCACGAAGTCGAAGTCGGTCTGGCCGGAGGCCGGGAAGCCGACCTCGATCTCCTTGTAGCCCATCTTGACCAGCTGGTCGAACATCCGGCGCTTGCGCTCGGGCGACATGGGGTCGATCAGGGCCTGGTTGCCGTCGCGCAGGTCGGTGGAGAGCCAGCGGGGGGCGGCGGTGATCCGGTTGTTCGGCCACGTGCGGTCGGCGATGTCGACCTGCTCGTACTGTCCGTACTTGTGGATCGGCATGTGGCTGGGCTGCTGGCGGTTCGCCATGATGCGGTGGCTCCTCAGAATGACCGGAAGTGTCCGGACGGAAGGACGGCCGACACGCAACACCAAGCTCCGCGGGGAGGGAGTCGGCCTCGACTACAGGCCCTCGCCGCGGCAGCTAAGGAGAAGCAGCCCGAAATGCATAGTGCTCCGCACTGTAGCCGAGCCCCCTGTGCCGCGCGGGTCCGTATCAGTATGCGGGACCACTGGAACCAATGGTGCGAAACGTGCGCCATACCACTCAAAGCCATGGATCGGCCATGTTTGTCACCGTTTTTCACCGATCATGGTTGCCGATGGTGACACCGGCATCACGCAGTGCAAAGGTGCCGGGCATGACGACTCACGGGGGCTTCGAGCCCGTCTTCTGCACCGTCGTACCGCCGCACATCCTCGACCGGCTGGCGCGTAGCGACGACCCCGCTCTCGCCGGCCCCGCCCAGCGCACCCTGCTGCGCGACGGCGAGCTGCGCACGCTGCGCCAGGTGACCACGGAGTACCGCCTGGCGGCCGTCCCGACCGCGAAGGCGCCGTCGGACCAGCCGCTGCGCACGATCTACGACGCCGAGCACGGCACCTCGCTTCCCGGCACGAAGGTCCGCGGCGAGGGCCAGGACCCCGGCCGGGACGCCACCGTCAACCGCGCCTACTCCGGCCTCGGCGCCACCTTCGACCTGTTCCTCAAGGCCTACCAGCGCCACTCGATCGACGGCGACGGCCTGCCCCTCGACGCCACCGTGCACTACGACGAGGGCTACAACAACGCCTTCTGGAACGGCGAGCAGATGGTGTTCGGCGACGGCGACGGCGAGATCTTCGTCGACTTCACCAACTCCATCGACGTCATCGGGCACGAGCTCGCCCACGGCGTCACGCAGTACACGGCGAACCTGACCTACAACGGCCAGCCCGGCGCGCTCAACGAGTCGATGTCCGACGTCTTCGGCTCGCTCATCAAGCAGTACTCCCTCGGCCAGACCGCCGCCGAGGCCGACTGGCTGATCGGCGCGGAGCTGCTCGCCCCGGACGTCACCGGCACCGCCCTGCGCTCCATGAAGGCCCCGGGCACCGCCTACGACGACGACGTCCTCGGCAAGGACCCGCAGCCCGCCACGATGGACGGCTACGTCCGCACCGGCCGCGACAACGGCGGCGTCCACATCAACTCGGGCATCCCCAACCACGCGTTCTACCTGGCCGCCACCGCCCTCGGCGGCTACGCCTGGGAGAAGGCCGGGCAGGTCTGGTACGACGTCCTGACCGGGGGCGAGCTCGGCGAGCGGGCCTTCTTCACCGACTTCGCGGGGCTCACGGTGAAGGCCGCGCGCGAGCGCTTCGGCGACGGCGGGGAGGAACTCCAGGCCGTGGCGAAGGCGTGGGAGCAGGTGGGGGTGCGGATTCTCTGAGTCCGCGGCGCGTTCTCCAAGTGCGTAGCGCATTCTCCGAGTCCGTAATAGACAGGGACCCATGCGTATTCAGGTAGCACGCACGGGCGGATTCGCGGGCATCGAGCGCAGCGCCGGGGTGGACACCTCGGGGCGGCCCGATGCCCGCGCGTTCGAGTCGCTGGCGGAACGGGTCCTCGCCGCCGGCCACCGGTCCCGTCCGGCCGGCGTCCCGGACGGGTTCTCGTACGAGATCACGATCGACGGGAAGACGGTGTACGCGGCCGACCCCCGGCTCACCGAGGAACAGCGCGAACTGATCTCGCGGGTGCTGAAGGAAGGTGCGTGACCAGGCCCGTAACCGGCATTTCCCGTGGGGGCGTTGACTTCCTTACCGATCGGTAAGGATGATCCCGCCCATGGCGAACGATCCGCGCGACGCGGCGCACCCGATCCCCCAGTTCCCGGCCGATTTCCTGTGGGGTGTGTCCACCTCCGCCCACCAGATCGAAGGCGCGGCCGACGAGCGCGAGCCGTCCGTCTGGGACACGTTCACGGCCGAGCCGGGACATGTGAAGGACGGCTCGACGGCGGCGGTGGCCTGCGACCACTACCACCGCTACCCCGAGGACGTGGCCCTGCTCAAGGGGCTCGGCGTGGACGCCTACCGCTTCTCGATCTCCTGGCCCCGGGTGAACTCCCCCGGCGGCCTCGACTTCTACGACCGTCTCGTCGACGAACTGCACGGCGCCGGCGTCCGCCCGGTCCCCACCCTCTTCCACTGGGACCTGCCGGCCGAACTCGACTGGCTGGAGCGGGACACCGCCGCCCGGTTCGCCGAGTACGCGTCGACGGTCGTCGGCCGCCTCGGCGACCGGGTGAACAAGTGGATCACCGTCAACGAACCTGCCGAGCACACCCTGCTGGGCCACGCCCTCGGCACCCACGCCCCCGGCAAGCAGCTCCTGTTCGACGCGCTCCCGGCCGCCCACCACCAGCTGCTGGGGCACGGCCTCGCCGTCCAGGCCCTGCGCGCCGCCGGGGCCACGGACATCGGCATCGCCAACTCGCACGGCCCGACCTGGCCGGCCTCCCGGGAACCCGCCGACCTGGAGGCGGCCGCGTTCTACGACCTCCTGCTGAACAGACTGTTCGCCGAGCCCGTCCTGCTCGGCGAATACCCGGACGGGCTCGGCGAGTTGATGCCGGGCGATGTGAGCGCCGACCTGAAGACGATCTCCGAGCCGCTCGACTGGTACGGCGTCAACTACTACGCCCCGACGAAGGTGGGCGCCCCGCAGGGCGCCGAGATCGAGTTCGGCGGGATCACCATCCCGGCCGAACTCCCCTTCTCCGTCCAGCAGATCGAGGGCGTCCCGGTGACGGACTTCGGCTGGCCGGTGGTCCCCGAGGGCCTGACCGAACTGCTCACGACCTTCAAGGACCGCTACGGCGACCGCCTCCCGCCGGTCGTCATCACGGAGAACGGCTGCTCCTACGAGGGCGTCGACGACCAGCAGCGCATCGCCTACCTGGACGGCCACCTCCGCGCCCTGCACCGGGCGGTCGAGGCGGGCGTCGACGTGCGCGGCTACTTCGTGTGGTCGCTGCTGGACAACTTCGAGTGGGCGGAGGGGTACGCGCGCCGCTTCGGCCTCGTCCACGTCGACTACGAGACGCTCCGGCGCACCCCGAAGGCGTCGTACGCCTGGCTGCGGGACGTCCTCCAGGCCCAGGCCCGGCGCTGACGACGGCCGACCCGGGCTACAGCGCCCCCGCGTCCCGGGCCGACCAGACGGACGGGTGGATCGGCCGGAAGCCCAGGTCCCGGCGGATCCGCTCGGTGGACATGACCCCGAACCACGGGTCGGGGTCGGTCCGGGTGTGCGACGTCCGCGAGGACCGGCCGGAGCACGCCCGCGCGACCGTCGCCAACCTCCGCGCGGTGGCCGCGGCCCGCCCCGACGACCCCGAACCGACCGCCCTGGTCGCCGAACTACGCGCCGGGAGCGAGGAGTTCGCCCGCCTCTGGGACGAGCACGAGGTCGCCCTGCGGCACCGGGCGACGAAACGCTTCCAGCACCCCGTGGTGGGCCTGCTGGAACTGGACTGCGAGGTCCTGCTCAACCACGAGCACCACCAGCTCCTGGTCATCCACCCGGCCCGCCCGGGCACTCAGGCGCATGAGCGGCTCCAGCTGCTGCGGGTGGTGGGCCTACAGGATCTCGCGCCGCACGGTGGGTGAGGCGAGTCCTCACCCGCCGGAGGGGTCGAAACGCAGGTGGCGCCGTTCGGCCAGCTCCTCGGCGCTGAGCACGGTCAGCAGCGGGGTGCCGGGCGGCGCGAACATGGTCACCACAATCTGCGACTGCGCGTCCGGGAGGTTGTTGCCGCCCTGATAGTGGACGACGTCGCCGCCGGGCTCGAACACGGCGTCACCGGCCTTGAGCACCCGGGGCGGCTGCCCTTCCAGCTCGAAGAGGACCTCGCCCTCGGTCACGTAACCGAAGAGCGGCCCGGGGTGCCGGTGCGGCGGCGCGCCCGGGTCACCGGGCGCCAGGGTGATCTTGACGCTCCGCGCCTCGGCGTCAGCCGGAATGCGTGCGGCCGCCCCCGGCATGGTCGTGATGACCTCGATGCCCGGGGGCAGGTGCGTGTGCTCGGCACTCATGTCGTTCCTCCAGCGGTGAAGACTGTCCGAAGTAACGACAGGAGCACCCTGTTGTTTGTGACGCCGTTGCCGGTGACGCCGCGCTCAGAAGCCCAGCTTGCGCAGCTGCTTCGGGTCGCGCTGCCAGTCCTTGGCGACCTTCACGTGCAGGTCCAGGAAGACGGGCGTGCCGAGCAGCGCCTCGATCTGCTTGCGGGACTTGATGCCGACGTCCTTGAGGCGCTTGCCCTTCGGGCCGATGATGATGCCCTTCTGGCTGGTGCGTTCGATGTAGATGTTCGCGTGGATGTCGAGCAGCGGCCGGTCCGCCGGACGGTCCTCGCGCGGGAGCATCTCCTCGACGACCACCGCGATGGAGTGCGGAAGCTCGTCCCGGACGCCCTCCAGCGCCGCCTCGCGGATCAGCTCGGCGACCATGACCTGCTCGGGCTCGTCCGTCAGGTCGCCCTCGGGGTAGAGCGGCGGGCTCTCCGGCAGCATCGGGATCAGCAGGTCGGCGAGCAGTTCGACCTGCTGGTCGCCGACGGCCGAGACCGGCACGATCTCCGCCCACTCGAACCCCAGCTCCTTGCCGAGCTGGTCGAGCGCGATGAGCTGCTCGGCGAGCGTCTTGGAGTCCACGAGGTCGGTCTTGGTCACGACCGCGACCTTCGGGGTCCGCTTGATCCCGGCCAGCTCCTTGGCGATGAACCGGTCGCCGGGGCCCAGCTTCTCGTTGGCCGGCAGACAGAAGCCGATGACGTCGACCTCGGCCCAGGTGGCGCGCACGACGTCGTTCAGCCGCTCGCCGAGCAGTGTGCGCGGCTTGTGCAGCCCCGGGGTGTCGACCAGGATCAGCTGCGCCTCCGGGCGGTGCACGATGCCCCGCACGGTGTGCCGCGTGGTCTGCGGACGGTTGGAGGTGATCGCCACCTTCTTCCCGACCAGAGCGTTCGTGAGGGTGGACTTGCCCGCGTTGGGGCGGCCCACGAAGCAGGCGAAGCCGGCGCGGTGAGGGGCCTCGGCCGGCTGCTCGGATGACTGGTTACGAACGCTCATGCCGCCCATTCTCCCTGATCCACCAAGCCCCGCCGCACACACGAGCGGCAACACCCCCGGCGGTGAGCTCCCGGAAACCTCCACGCAACGAAACGTCACGGAAACACACCTGTACGCGACCCGAAACCGGAACCGGTGACCCTCTGACGAGCCCCCCGCATCGTTGGAGACCCCGTGACTCTGGCCGCCGCCCAAGCGAACACCGGCGACACCGCCTGGCTGCTCGCCGCCACCGCCCTCGTCCTGCTGATGACCCCGGGCCTGGCCCTCTTCTACGGCGGCATGGTCCGCACGAAGAGCGTCCTCAACATGCTCATGATGAGCTTCGTGTCGATCGCACTGGTCACGGTGGTGTGGCTGGCCGCCGGGTACTCCCTCGCCTTCGGCGACGACGCCTTCGGCGGTCTCATCGGCGGCCTGAAGCACGCCGGCATGGCCGGCATCGGCCCGGACAGCGTCCAGGGCACGGTCCCCACCCTGCTCTTCGCCACCTTCCAGCTCACCTTCGCGATCATCACGGCCGCGCTGATCAGCGGCGCGATCGCGGACCGGGCGAAATTCGGGGCGTGGCTGGTCTTCGTACCCCTCTGGGCGCTGCTCGTATACGTTCCCGTCGCCCACTGGGTCTGGGGCCCGGGCGGCTGGATCCTGGACAGCCTGGGCGCGCTGGACTTCGCCGGCGGACTGCCGGTCGAGATCACCTCCGGCGCCTCCGGGCTGGCGTTGTGCCTGGTCCTGGGCCCGCGGCTGGGCTTCAAGAAGGATGCGATGCGGCCGCACAACCTGCCCATGGTCATGCTGGGCGCGGGTCTGCTCTGGTTCGGCTGGTTCGGCTTCAACGCGGGCTCGGCCCTCGGCGCGAACGGCCTCGCGGCCGCCGCCTTCCTCAACACCCTCGCCGCCGGCTGCACCGGCCTGCTGGGCTGGCTCTTCGTCGAGCAGAAGCGCGACGGCCACCCGACGACGCTGGGCGCGGCCTCCGGCGCGGTCGCGGGCCTGGTGGCCATCACCCCGTCCTGCGGTTCGGTCTCGCTCCTCGGCGCGCTGGTCGTCGGCCTCGCCGCCGGCGTCGTCTGCTCCTACGCCGTGAGCTGGAAGTTCAAGCTGAACTACGACGACTCCCTGGACGTGGTCGGCGTCCACCTGGTCGGCGGCGTCATCGGCACGCTCCTCATCGGCGTCTTCGCGGTGGACACCATGACCGGCGGCGCGGAGGGCCTCCTCTACGGCGGCGGACTCGCCCAGCTCGGCAAGCAGCTCGTCGCCGTGATCGTCGTCGCCGCGTACGCCTTCGTCGTCACGTACGGCATCGGCAAGCTGCTCGACAAGGCGATCGGCTTCCGGGCGGAAGAGGACCACGAGCACACCGGCCTGGACCTTACGGTGCACGCCGAGACGGCATACGATCACGGCGTCCTGGGCCACGGCGCCCCGGTCAGCGCGTCCGTCCTTCCCTCCGCTCAGAAGGTCAAGCCCCAGGCATGAAGCTCATCACCGCGATCGTCAAGCCCTACCGCCTCGACGAGGTCAAGACGGCCCTCCAGGAGCTCGGCGTGCACGGCCTGACCGTGACCGAGGCCAGCGGCTACGGCCGGCAGCGCGGCCACACCGAGGTGTACCGCGGCGCCGAGTACCAGGTCGACCTCGTGCCCAAGGTCCGCATCGAGGTCGTCGTCCAGGACGCCGACTCCGAGGCCGTGATCGAGGCGATCGTCAAGGCCGCGCAGACGGGGAAGATCGGCGACGGAAAGGTATGGGCACTGCCGGTCGAGACGGTGGTACGGGTCCGGACGGGCGAACGCGGCCCCGACGCGCTCTGACGAACAGCGCCCCCGCCAGGGCGCCGGCCAGGAACACCACCGTCACCACCAGCCACGGCACTGCCACGAAGGAGGCCGTCGCCGACTCGCTCGTGTCCTTGGCGGTGGCCGTCAGCTTCACGTCCGTCCAGTCGAGCTGAGGGGCGCCCTGCCAGCGTTCGGTGAGGTGGACGCGTTGGCCCGGCAGCAGCTGGGACGGGAGCTTGGCGAGGTCCCGGGTCAGGAGGGTGCGGCCGAAGAGGCCCTGCGCCTTCAGTTCCACCTTCGGTTCGAGGGTGACGTTGCCGGTGTTGTGCAGGGTGTAGGAGATCGTCGCCGTGCTGTCGCCCAGGCCGGGGACCAGTGGCTGGTGGTGGCTGACGCGGACGTCCTCGACGGCGAGCGCCGGGAGCGTGGGACCGCCGACCGAGAGGTAGACCCGGGCGGCGACCGCCCGTTGCACCCCGAGCGCGACACTGCCGCCGCCGTCGGCGACGCGTTCGTCGAGGGCGACGATCGCCCCCGGATGGTCGCCGGGCTCGGCCCCCTCGGGCACCCGGACGGTGAACGGCACGGTGACCGTCTTGCCGGCGGGCACGGTGACCCGTTCCTTCGGCAGCACGGCCCACGCGCCCACGCCGAGCATCCGCTCACCCAGCGACCTCACGGCGAACCCGCCGTCGCGCTCGGTGTTGTAGGCGTCGGCCGCGTACAGCCGGAAGGTGAGAGGCTCGGCCGTCTTGTTGGCGACGACGACCTTGTCCTCGATGGTCTGCCCCGGATCGGCGGAGACATAGAAGTAGGGCCGCGCGGCGACGGCCGAGGAGATCGGGTAGACGGACCAGCTGCCGTTGTCGGCGGCGCGGGCGGACGGCGCGGCGAACAACAGACACAGCAGAAGCGGCAGGAGGCGCGGGAGAACGCGCGGCTGGAGGAGGACATACGGCTTGCGCATGGGTGCGGACCCCCCACGTACGGGCTGCGGCGGCTGGGTGGACGGGCGGGTGCGGACCTGTGGGGCGGGCGCCCGGCCACCGGTGGACGTGGTGCTTGCGCTCGGCTGAGTGTGGGGGGTCAGCTGAGCGTGAGGGTGAGAATCCCGGAGTACGTGCCCGCGGGCGTGAACGCCGGTACGTCGAGGGAGAGTCCGGCGCTCGCGGTGAACTCACCGCCGGCGACCGTCGCGTCCGGGGTGGACGCCAGGGTCGCGCCCGCACTGCCCACGACTCCGGGCGACCCGGCCTGGCAGGTGCTCGGGCTCCCCGCCTTGGTGGTGCAGGCGGGCGTCCAGCTCAGCTTGTCGGCGGTGATCTTGCCGCCGGATGCGCTGAAGTCGGTGACCTTGCCGGTCAGGGACCAGCCCGCGGGTCCACCACGGAAGTCCTTGACCGTCACCGGGTTGAGCGCACCGGTCGAGGCCTGACCCGAGCCGACGTCCACGGTGGACATCGTCACGGCGTCCCCGGCCTGGGACATCGACAGGATGCCCGCCCGGACCGCGGTGGTCAGCTTCTGGCTGCCCTCGGGTATCGGCTGGTCGTTGATGACCACGTAGGCGACCGGACCGGCGCCGACGGCCGAGTTCCAGGCACTGCCCTCGTACGCCACCACACCGGTCGTGGTGAGGTCGCTGACGACGAGCGAGCTCGAGATGTTCCCCTGCCCGTTCGCGACCACGCTCGCCGTGTCCGCGGTCTGGGTCGCCCCGGAGCGCCCGGCCAACGTGACCGTCGCACCCGGCGTGAAGCCGCTGCCGGTGACGGCGACGGCCGCGCCCGGCGCCCCGGACGCCGAACCCAGTGAGATGGCACGGGTGTTGGCCGGCGGGTTGGCGGCCGCGGTGATCGTCTCCGACACCGGGGCCGGCGGGTTGATCACGGTGCAGGGGGTGTCCAGCTCGAGGATGTAGCTGGTGTGGATGTTGTAGTCGCCGGGCGAGAGGGTGATCGCGCCGGGCGAGGTGACCGTGAACGTGCCGTTCATGGAGAACGACGGGAAGGCGCCCAGGCCGGGCACCGGGGGGTTGCTCCTCAGTCCCGCGACGGTGACGTTGCCGGTCTGCGCGCCGCCGAGGGTGACCAGGCCCGTCGGCGTCATGATGTCGGCCGGCAGGTCGAGCGCGGTGGGATTGTTCGCGGCGGGCGTGACCACCGTGTAGGTCACGGCGACGGTGTCGCCGACCTCGGGGCTGGTGTTGTCCACCGTGATCCTCGCGGTGGTGGTGCCGTCGATCGGCGGGAGGCCCGCGAACGGCGGCGGGACACAGTGCGTGGGGAAGTCCACGTTGACAGCGGCGCCGGCCGGACCCGCCAGCGCCCCGCCTGCGGTGACCGCGAGCGCGGTGGCCCCGAGCAGCGATGCCCAGCGCCGTCTTCGGGACCTTCGGGGTGAACCCATGTTTTGCCCCCTCCTCCAGGGTGCGGGCGCAGCGGCTCTTCTGCGCCGACAGGGGGCATTGAGATGCGGATCGCGCGAGAAGTCAATGGAGACGGCGCGACGAACTGATGGACCGTCAGCTTCCTGGTCCCGTACAGAAACTGACGGCCCGTGTGCTCAGTTCCCGACCGCTATCAGTCGAACACGAACGGTCCCGGCAACTGCGTCGAGCTCGTCGTACAGGTGACGGTGATCCCGAAGACCACCATCTTCAGGGAGCCCCCGAGGAAGTTCAGCGAGTCACCGGAGGCCACGGTCCCGTTGAGCGGTCCGACGGTGATCGGGGAGCCGACCGGCATGAGCGGGTTCACGCTGCCGGTGAAGACCCTGACGGGTCCGGTGGAGTTCGCCATCGTGAGCGTCGAGGCGATGCTGTTCGCGTTGATCTGGATCGGCGCGGTGACCGCGGTCGAGGTGAAGGTGATGGTGGCCGAGGTACCGCTCTGGGTGGCCGTGAGGGTGGCGGCTCCGCCGCCGAACAGACCGCAGCTCGCGGTGACGGTCGCCGTCGTCGGTGCGACGGCGACGGCAGACGGCGCGAGCGCCAGCCCGGTGACCGCGAGGGCCCCGGCCAGCAGTGCCGCACCTGATCCGATTCGTTTGCCTCTCATGGAGTTTCCGGCTCCTTCTTTGCTGTGGGGAGACGGACGGCCGAGACGGAACGGTGGGTGCGGACACCAGTGCCGGTGGGGGGTGAATCTGACGGCCCGTCGGATTTACGGTCCCATTGATGCGTGGGGGACGGGAGGAAGGCAAGGTTGAAAACCGGCCGAAGTGCGGCCGGTGCGGATGTGACTGCGTGAGACGGGCGGGAGGGTGGGAGGCGGGGGGGTCAGGGAGGCGGAGCCCGTCTGGTGCGTCAGCCGGTGGAAACGGTGAGTCGTACAGTCCCGTCCAGCGAAGCGACGTGCACGGGAGTCCCCGCGCCCCCCAGATCCCGTACGACGCTCAGATCACCCTCGCGAACCGCCTCCGCCGAGGTCACGACGGCCGCCGCCTCGAGCGACTCCGCCCCGGAAGCCACCGCCATCGCCACCGCCGTCTGCAACGCGCTCAGGTGCAGCGACGGCAGATCCACCGTCACGGCGACATAGGTACGGCCCGTCTCGTCCCGCACGGCAGCCCCCTCGGGCACACCGTTGCGAGCCCGCGCGGAACGGGCCAGGGTGACGATCTTGCGGTCCTCGGGGTCGAGCGCGTTGCTGTCGGTCATTCCCCGAGCATACGAAAAAAGGAACGGGCGAATAAGCCAGTGAATTTTTCACCCATACGTCCTCTTTTACTCGCCTATATCCCCGAGGAGGATCACACAGGTCTCGCCCGCCCCTTCCCCGAAACGAACGGGAGCCGCCGTGGCCACCATCGCCGCCAAGCCGATGCCGATCGCCCAGCTGATGGAGACCCCACACCCCAAGCGCGACCTGGCCTGGATCGAGGCCGGCCTGCAGTCCGCCATCGCCCTGGAACTGGCGACGCTGCCGCCCTACCTGTGCGGCATGTGGTCCATCAAGACCGAGGACTCCGAGGCCGAGAGGCTGATCACGAACATCGTCCACGACGAGATGTTCCACATGGGCATGGTGTGCAACATGATGTCCGCGATCGGCGGAACGCCGTACATCATCGCCGCGGCCCCCATGTACCCGGGCAAGCTGCCGGGCAACGTCCGGCCCCAGATCGACGTGTACCTCCAGGGGCTCACCCAGCAGTACGTCCGTGACGTGTTCATGGAAATTGAGATGCCCGAAAACCCGCTCGCGCCCCTCTACGAGGAGTGGGTCACGATCGGCAAGTTCTACGACGCGCTGCGGGAGGCGTTCAAGACGGTCAACCCGGCCATCGTCGCGGGCCATCAGCTGGCGAAGCAGATCGGCGACAACATGCTGCCGGTGTTCTCGAACGTCGCCGACATCGTGAAGGCGATCGACGTGATCAAGGAACAGGGCGAGGGCACCGGCCACGGGCCCGAAGACCCCACCCTCCCCAAGGACGGGAAAGGCCTGGGCCCGCTGGCCCACTACTACAGCTTCGGGGAGATCTGGAAGGGGCGGAGGCTGGCCCCCTCGCCCACCGGGCCCATGCCGTTCGACTGGATCGGCGAGCCGGTTCCCTTCCCCGAGACGCGCCCCATGGGCAGGCTCAAGACCGAGCGCTGGCCCGACCCTTCGGCGAACGTGCAGAAGCTCCTCAACGCGTTCAACGAGAAGTACACCGAGATGCTCGGCCACCTGGAACAGGCATGGCACAACGGAGACGACGCCGCGCTCGGCCGTTCCGTCGGTGCGATGTTCGGCCTGAAGTCGCGCGCCCACGCGTTGATGAACGAGCCCCTGCCCGGCGACGACAGCCACCGCTACGGCCCCGAGTTCCTCATCCGCTTCCCCGGCGACGACCAGGGCTGAGCCGGAGTCAGGCCCGGTCGAGTCGCAGTCGCTCGGCCCTCGGCAGGCCGGCGACGACCAGGTCGTACGAGTCCTCGACGAGCTCCCTGACCAGGCGGTCGGGGAGCTCGCCCTCGACGGTCACCGTGTTCCAGTGCCGCTTGTTCATGTGATAGCCGGGGGCGATCAGCCCCGGGTGCTCGGCGCGCAGCCGCACCGCGTCGTCCGGGTCGCACTTGAGGTTGACCTTCAGCGGCCGGTCGTCCAGCCAGCTCAGCGCGAACACCTTCCCCAGGACCTTGAAGACCGAGATCTCCGGCCGGAACGGGAAGTCCTCCTCGGCCGCGTTGAACGACAGGCAGAACGCGCGCAGCTCCTCGGACGTCACTCGGACCCGTCCTCCCTCGGCGGGTCGGCCGGGTCCACCGGCTCCACCAGCACCGTCACGATCTTGTTCCGGCGGCCGGCCGCGGCCTCCGCCGTCAGCCGCAGCTTGCGCCCGTCGGGCAGTTCGACCTCGGACGACGCCCCCGCGATCGGCACCCGGCCCAGCGCCTTGGCGAGCAGCCCGCCGACGGTCTCCACGTCCTCGTCGTCGTACTCCTCCAGCCCGTACAGCTCGCCGAGGTCGGTGATGTCGAGGCGGGCGGTGACCCGGTACCGGTCGTCGCCGAGCTCCTCCACGGGCGGCAGCTCACGGTCGTACTCGTCGGTGATCTCGCCGACGATCTCCTCGAGGATGTCCTCGATGGTGACGATGCCGGCCGTGCCGCCGTACTCGTCGATCACGACGGCGACGTGGTTGCGCTCCTGCTGCATCTCGCGCAGCAGGTCACCGGCGTTCTTGGTGTCCGGGACGAACGCGGCGGGCCGCATCGCCGTCGACACCAGCTCGCTCTCCGCATCACGACTGATGTGCGTCTTGCGGACCAGGTCCTTCAGATACACGATCCCCACGATGTCGTCCTCGCTCTCCCCGCTCACGGGTATGCGGGAGAAACCGGAGCGCAGGGCGAGGGTGAGCGCCTGCCGGATGGTCTTGTACCGCTCGATCACCACCAGATCGGTCCGCGGGACCATGACCTCCCGTACGAGGGTGTCGCCCAGCTCGAAGACCGAGTGCACCATGCGGCGCTCGTCGTCCTCGATCAGCGACTCCTTCTCGGCGAGGTCGACCAGCGCGCGCAGCTCCGCCTCGGAGGCGAAGGGGCCGCGGCGGAAGCCCTTGCCGGGCGTGAGCGCGTTGCCGATGAGGATCAGCAGCGAGGGGATCGGGCCCATGATCCGGGCCAGCGGCAGCAGCACGTACGCGGCCGCCGTCGCCGTGTTCAGCGGATGCTGGCGGCCGATGGTGCGCGGGGAGACGCCCACGGCGACATACGACACCAGGACCATCACGCCGATCGCGGCGAACAGCGCCGGGGTCGTGCCGTCGATCTCCTTCAGACAGGCGTAGGTGACCAGCGCGGCGGCCGCCATCTCGCAGGCGACGCGGACCAGCAGCGCCACGTTGAGATAGCGGGTCGGGTCGGCGGCGATCTGCGCGAGCTTGGCGCTGCCGCGCCGGCCGGACCGCACGGCCTCCTCGGCGCGGAAGCTGGAGACGCGCGCGAGGCCCGCCTCCGCACAGGCGGCGAGCCAGGCGACGACGACCAGGGCGATCGCACCGGAGACGAGGGTGATGCTCATGACACGGTCGGTGCCGGCGAAGGCCCGGTCATGCCCTTCTCACCCCGCCATCCGTCCACGATGGCCGCCTGCAGGCCGAACATCTCGGCCTTCTCGTCGGCCTCCTCGTGGTCGTACCCGAGCAGGTGCAGCACCCCGTGGACGGTGAGCAGTTGAAGCTCCTCGTCCATGGAGTGCTGCGTGGGCGCTTCCTTGCCCTGCCGCTCGGCGACCTCCGGACACAGCACGATGTCGCCGAGCAGCCCCTGCGGAGGCTCTTCGTCGTCCTTCGACGGCGGCCTCAGCTCGTCCATCGGGAAGGACATGACATCGGTCGGCCCCGGCAGATCCATCCACTGGATGTGCAGCTGCTCCATGGCGTCGGCGTCCACGACGATCACCGAGAGCTCGGAGAGCGGGTGGATGCGCATCCGCGCGAGCGCGTAGCGGGCGATGTCGAGGATCGCCTGCTCGTCGACCTCGGTTCCGGACTCGTTGTTGACGTCGATCGACATGGTGCTGGCTTGTCTACTTCCGCTTGTTCCGGCCGCCCTTGTGGGTGCCGTTCTCCGTACCGTTCTCGCTGTCGTACTTCTCGTACGCGTCGACGATACGGCCGACCAGCTTGTGCCGGACGACATCCTGGGACGACAACCGCGAGAAGTGGACGTCGTCCAGCCCCTCCAGGATCTCCTGCACCTGCCGCAGCCCCGACTTGGTCCCGTTCGGCAGGTCCACCTGCGTCACGTCACCCGTGATCACGATCTTCGACTCGAACCCGAGCCGCGTCAGGAACATCTTCATCTGCTCGGGCGAGGTGTTCTGAGCCTCGTCCAGAATGATGAAGGCGTCATTGAGCGTGTTGTGCGTCAGCAGGTAGTCCGTGGTGACGTAGAGGGAGTCCTCGGCAGCCACCTGGATGCAGACGGTCTCCTCCCGGCCGGCCGGCTCGATCGAGTCGATGAACCGCATCGGGCGTCCGCCGCCTCCGGCCGCGAGGTACTTGTCGCGCTTGCGGGCGAGACGGAAGGGCTCGATGCCTTCGGGGAGACGGATGTCGACGATGTGGGCGTCGCGGCGGTGCGCGACTTCCCGGCCGTTCGCAAGGCTCGGTTCGCGGCCCTCGGCCGGCCTGCGGCGGGTGTACGCGACTCCGCCCAGCGACTGCACGAGCGCGATCACGTCGTCGCGTAGCAGCATCGACGTCGTCGTGTACTGGATCCGGCAGGTGCGGTCCTTCTGCGTGACGGGACCACCGTCGGAGTCGAGCAGCCCCTGAAGGACGGCCAGTCGCACTTCGGCCGCGTTGTACAGGTAGTCGTCGGGGACGAACTTGGTGTGCGAGCGGGTGCGCAGCAGGTCCAGTTCGCGCAGGACCCGCGTGACGGGGTTCTCCAAGGTGACCACGTCACCCGGGGACTTGATCCGGTTGAGGACGTAGTCGGGTCCGCTCTTGTGGCGCACCGCGACGCCGGGAAGCGCGCCTTCCAGCGCTTGGGCCAGCTCCGGGTCCTCCGTCGCGAAGGACGGTGTCGTGGAACCGGTGAGGCACCCGTCGCCCAGCAGCAGCCCCAGCGCGTACGGGTCCATGGGGACCTCACGCTCGGGGAAGCACACCGGCGCCGTGAGCATCGGCAGCTCATACCGGCGTGCGTGGGCCGCGCGCAGGTTGCCGATCATCTCCCGGGTCTCCAGGACCCGCCACGGCTTGTCGCGACGCTTGTCGTCTCGCGTCCTGACCGTCCACAGGTGCTCGCCGCAGCACAGAGTCCAGGAACCGTCCTGGGCCGTGACGCGGTAGATGTCCTTCTCACCCTGCGGGTAAACGCCGAGGACCGGGGTCGGCTCGCCGTTCGAGCCGATGACCAGGTCACCGACCTGAAGACCACCGATGGGCCGCCAACCGTCGGGTGTAAGGACATTGGTGAAGGTCGGGTGGGCCCTACCCCTCATATACGCCAGCGGCGCGACCTCGATCGTGCCCGAGGCCATCAGCTTCGGGATCGAGTCCGGGTCGAGCATGTCGTGCAGGGCGTCGTACAGGGGGCGCAGGTACGGGTCGATCTTTTCGTAGAGGGTGCCGGGGAGGAAGCCGAGGCGTTCGCCGGCCTCCACCGCGGGGCGGGTCAGGATGATGCGGGTGACCTGCTTGGACTGGAGGGCCTGGACCGCCTTGGCCATGGCCAGGTAGGTCTTGCCGGTGCCCGCGGGACCGATGCCGAAGACGATCGTGTGCTTGTCGATCGCGTCGACGTACCGCTTCTGGTTGAGGGTCTTGGGGCGGATCGTGCGGCCTCGCGAGGACAGGATGTTCTGTGTGAGCACTTCGGCCGGGGTCTCCTGGCCGTCGCTCGTCCCGTTCTCGCTCGCTCGCAGCATGGCGATCGAGCGTTCCACTGCGTCCTCCGTCATCGGCTGCCCGGTGCGGAGCACCAGCATCATCTCGTCGAACAGGCGCTGGATGAGGGCGACTTCCCGTGGTTCGCCGACTGCGCTGATCTCATTTCCCCGGACGTGGATGTCAGCCGCCGGGAAGGCCGTCTCTATCACGCGCAGGAGGGAGTCTCCGGATCCCAGCACGGTCACCATGGGGTGCTGGGCGGGAACGGTGAACTGTGCTCTCGCCTTGCCCTGCGCGGGCGTGTGAGCTGTGGGTGTCTGAGTCATAGGCCGGCCCGAGGGCCTCTACGTCCTCCCGGATGCGTCTCGCCTGCCACGAGGGCGGCCTGGCGAGTTCAAGGGTACGCCAGGGCACTGACAACGCCGTAGGGCTTTTCCCCCGTGCCACCGTGGGGCTTTTGCCCGTGCCGTGCGTGCCCGTACGGCTATGCCGTGCGTGCCCGTGCGGCTATGCCGAGCGGCCGAAACCGATCGTCGGGACCGCTCTGCGCAGCGGCCACGGGGTGGCCTCCTCGGCCGCCGGGACCAGTCCTTCCAGGAACGCGTACCGGCGCAGCGCCTCGGGGTCCTGGCCCTCGACCGACTGGACCCTGCGCCACCAGGCCGCGAGCTCGCACCAGCCGGGGGCGGAGAGCGAGCCGCCGAACTCCTGGACGGAGAGGGCTGCCGTGAGGCCGGCGAAGGCGAGGCGGTCGGCGAGCGGCCAGCCGGCCAGGGTGCCGGTGACGAAGCCGGCCACGAAGACGTCCCCGGCGCCGGTGGGGTCGAGGGCCTCGACGGCGATGGCCGGGACCTCGGCGCTCTCGCCCGTCGCCCGGTCCACCGCGTACGCGCCCTCCGCACCGAGCGTCACGACCGCGAGCGGCACGTGTTCGGTGAGGGCGTGGGCGGCGGCCCGGGGGCAGGTCGCGCCGGTGTAGTTCATGGCCTCCTCCGCGTTGGGCAGGAAGGCCTCGCAGTGCTCCAGGTCGGCGAGGCCGGCCAGGTCCCAGGCGCCGGTGTCGTCCCAGCCGACGTCGGCGAAGATGCGGGTGCCGCGGCGGGCGGCCTGCTCGATCCAGGGGGCGCGCCTGCCGGGGGTGAGGGAGGCGACGGCGGCGCGGGCGGGCGGCGGGCTGTCGGGGGCCCCGTCCGGGACGAGCGCGGCCTCGGGGGGTGGTTCGTGCCCGTGGGAGACCATCGTCCGCTCTCCCTCGTAGGCCATGGAGACGGTGACCGGGGAGTGCCAGCCGGGGACCGAGCGGGAGGTGCTGAGGTCGATGCCCTCGCCCTGTTCGAGGGCGTCCCAGCAGTACTCGCCGTAGTGGTCGTCGCCGAAGGCCGCCGCGAGGGAGGTGCGCAGGCCCAGGCGGGCCAGGGCGGTGGCCATGTTGGCGACGCCGCCGGGGCTCGACCCCATGCCGCGCGCCCAGGACTCGGTCCCGCGCACGGGGGCGGAGTCGAGCCCGGTGAAGATGATGTCGAGGAAGACGGTGCCGGTGAGGTAGACGTCCCACGGCGGATCGTCTGGGGTGCGGCAGGCGGCCAGGGGGTCGACCCAGGCGGCGGCCCGGGCGTCCACCCGGGCTGCGGCCTGCCGGATCCGGAGACTCTGGCCGGCCTTCCCGGCCTGGCTCGTCTGGCCGGCCCCGGCGGGCTGGCGGTGGCGTCCCTCTCCGGTGGACGCGTTGGACGCGGTCACGGTGCGCTCCCTGACGTGGTGCCGATCTGGCCAGTGTGCACCACGCCACCGACAGCCCGCCGTGCGTCACACGCACACCGGGGCGCTCAGCCGCCGCGACCTCCCCCTGGAGAGTGAAGCGCGGCTACCAGCGCGGCACGGCCGGGGTGACCCAGTCAGGGTCGGCGACGCGCATCGCCGCCGCGTCGTCGCGTTCGCGGAGGGCGCCGTCGTCTTCGAGCCAGCGTCGGTGCAGGACCGCGAGTCTGTCGTGGTCGAGTTCGACGCCGAGGCCCGGCGCGTCCGAGACGGTGACCTTGCCGTCGTCGAAGGTCAGCCGTTCGGTGAGGACGTCCTCCGACTGCCAGGGGTAGTGGGAGTCGCAGGCGTGGTGGAGGTCCGGGACGGTGGACGCCACATGGGTCATCGCGGCCAGCGAGATGCCCAGATGGGTGTTGGAGTGCATGGAGATCGCGACGCCGAACGTCCGGCAGATCGCGGCGAGTTGCTGCGTGTTGCGCAGCCCGCCCCAGTAGTGGTGGTCGGAGAGGACGACCTGGACGGCGTCCCGCGTGAACGCCTCCTTGATCTCGGCGAACGTGGTCACGCACATGTTGGTGGCCAGCGGCACCCCGGTCCGCGCGGAGACCTCGGCCATCGCGGGCGTACCGAGCGCGGGGTCCTCCAGGTACTCCAGGACGTCCCCGATCTCCTCGGCGACCTTCAGCGAAGTCGCCACGCTCCAGGCCCCGTTGGGGTCGAGCCGCAGCGGATGCCCGGGGAAGGCCTCGGCGAGCGCCCGGATCGCGGCGATCTCCTCGTCCGGCGGGAAGACCCCGCCCTTGAGCTTGAACGAAGTGAAGCCGTACCGCTCCTTGAAGAGCCGCGCCTGCTCGACGACCCCGGCCGGGTCGATCGCGGCACCCCAGTCGTCCTTCTCGCCGACCACGCCCTCGGGGTGGTCGGCCCACTTGTAGAAGAGGTAGGCGCTGTACTCGACGGCGTCGCGGACCTTGCCGCCGAGCAGCGCGTGCACGGGCAGGCCGAGCGCCTTGCCGAGGGCGTCGAGGCAGGCGACCTCGAAGGCGGAGACGACGGACAGCCGCAGCTTGTCGGCGGTCTGGACGCCGCGCAGTCCGCCGACGTCCACCTGGCCTGAGATCCGGGAGCTGTCGACGGCCACCTCGTCGGCGATCGTGAACAGCCCGTTCAGGTCGCTGACCTGACGACCGGTCAGCTTGTCGGCGAAGGGGCGGGCCAGTTCGAGGTACTTGGTGTCGCCGTACGTCTCGCCGAGGCCCGTGACGCCGTCGGCGGTCACCACCTCCACGATCAGTCGGGGGGTGTACGGCTGGTGCACGCCCTGGGTGTTGAGCAGGGGCGGGTCGGCGACCAGGATCGGGGTCAGGCGGACTTCGGCGATCGTGAGGTTCACAGGGCGGCTCCTACGAGGTCGAGGCCGGTGGTGAGCAGGGCTTTCAGCTGGGCGAGGTCGGCGTCCGACGGGTCGGTGAGCGGGGCGCGCACGGGTCCGACCGGGCGGCCGCGCAGCCGGGCCGCCGCCTTGACCAGCGACACGGCGTAGCCGGGGACGCGGTCGCGGAGTTCGACGAGCGGGACGTAGAAATCGCGCAGCAGCTTCTCGACCGTGCCGTCGCCGCCGTCGCGGCCGTCCTTCAGCGCGGTGAAGAAGGCGTTCGCGATCTCCGGGGCGAAGGCGTGGACGGCGGAGGAGTAGGCGGGGACGCCGACGGTCGCGTAGGCGCGCGCCTGGATCTCGGCGGTGGCGGCGCCGTTGAAGAACAGGAAGCCCTCGGGGGCGGCGAGCGTGAGGCGCTGGAGGCGGTCGAGGTCGCTGTGGCCGTCCTTGAGGCCGATGACGGTCGGGATGGCCGCGATGCGCCGCAACGAGGCTGCGGTGAAGGCGACCTGGCCGCGCTGGTAGGCGATGAGCGGGAGCCGGGTGCGCTCCGCGATGTGCTCCAGCTGGGCGACCAGGCCGTCCTGCGGGGCGGCGACCAGGTAGTGCGGGAGGACGAGGAGCGCGTCGGCGCCGGCCTCCTCCGCGATGCGGGCGAAGCGGGCGGCCTGCGCCCAGCCGTAGCCGATGCCGGCGACGACGGGGAGGCGGCCGGCCGCCTCCTCGACGGCGATGGTCACGACCCGGCGGTACTCGTCCTCGTCCAGGGAGAAGAACTCGCCGGTCCCGCAGGCGGGGAAGACGGCGCCGGGGGCGGTGGCGATCTGGGCCGCGACGTGTGCGCGGAAGCCGTCGGGGTCGAGGGAGCCGTCGGCGTGGAAGCTCGTGAGCGGGAACGAGAGCACGCCTTGTGCCATGCCCTCCCGCAGGCGTCGGACCGTGTCCCTGTCGAGGCTCACTCTCAGCCATCTCCCCATGTAGATGTTATCCACGTATGAAGATGAAGGTTAGATATGCGAACCGCCGTCGTCAATGGCTACGCTCAGCGCATGTCAGAGACAGGAGGCGTCCGGGAAGTGAAGTCGGCCGCGCGCACGGTCGAACTGCTCGAACTGCTCGCCGCGCGGGGCGACCGGCCGGCCCGACTACAGGAGCTGGCGGACGAGCTCGGCGTGCCGCGCAGCTCGATGTACGCGCTGTTGCAGACCCTGATCGACCGGGGCTGGGTCCGCACGGACATCACCGGCTCGCTCTACGGCATCGGCATCCACGCCCTGCTGACCGGCACCGGCTACCTCGACTCCGACCCGCGCGTCCGGCTGGTGCGGCCCTGTCTCGACGAGGCCTCCGAGGCCCTGGGCGAGACCATCCACCTCGGGCGACTGGACGGCCGGGGCGTGGCGTATCTGGCCACGCGCGAGTCGCACGAATACCTGCGCACGATCAGCCGGGTCGGGCGACGACTGCCGGCACACGTCGGCGCGCTCGGCAAGGCGCTGCTGGCGGAGCGGCCGGACGAGGAACTGCCGGAGGGCCCGTACGAGGCGCTGACCCCCAGATCGCACACCACCCGGGAGGCGCTGCTCGCCGACCTCGCCGAGGTGCGGGCGCGGGGGTACTCCGTGGACCGCGAGGAGGGCGTGACCGGCATCGTCGGCTTCGGCTTCGCACTGCGTTACGACACTCCCGCGCAGGACGCGATCAGCTGCTCGGTGCCGGTGGCGCGGCTGACGCCGTCGCACGAGGAGCGGATCGTGGCGGTGATGCGGGAGGCCAGGGCGAAGATCGAGGCGACGGCGTCGGCGACGGGTGCGGGCGGGGCCGTGAACTGGCGTTAGAGGCACGGCCTACGACTCCCTGCCGGCGGCGGGCGCGGTGGACGCGGGCACGGAAGCCGGACTGGACAAGCCCTTCACCCCCATCACCACCGAGGCCCTCGCCCAGACCCAGCCGGACGTCATCCTGATGACGACCAAGGGCCTGGACTCGGTCGGCGGCCTCGACGGCCTCCTCCAGATCCCCGGCATCGCCCAGACCCCGGCGGGCCTGAACCGCAGGGTCGTCGACCTGGAGGACGGCGTGCTGCTGAGCTTCGGCCCGCGCACGCCCCTCGTCATCGACATCCTGGTGGACCGGATCCACCAGGCCTGACCCCCGACCGGCGGGCTCAGAAGGTGTAGGCGTCGACCTCGGCGAGATACCGGGACCGCCGCTCCTCGTCGTCCTCCAGGAAGGAGGCGACGAAGGAGTTGCGGGCCAGTTCGCGCAGCCGCTCCTCGGTCAGTCCGAGGGCGGTGCGCACGGCGTCGAAGTTGTCGCCCGCGTAGCCGCCGAAGTAGGCGGGGTCGTCGGAGTTGACCGTGCACAGCAGCCCGGCGTCGAGCATCGCGGGCAGCGGGTGGTCGGCGAGGACGTCGACGGTCCGCAGCCGTACGTTGGACAGCGGGCACAGCGTCAGCGGGATCCGCTCCCGCACCAGCCGCTCGACCAGCGCCGGGTCCTCCATGCACCGCAGCCCGTGGTCGACGCGCTCCACGCCGAGGACGTCGAGGGCCTGCGTGATGTACTCCGGCGGTCCCTCCTCACCGGCGTGCGCGACCCGCCGCAGCCCGAGCGCGGCCGCGGCCTCGTACACCTCGCGGAACTTCACCGGCGGGTGCCCGACCTCCGCGGAGTCCAGGCCGACGCCGGTGATCCGGTCGAGGTAGGGCTTGGCGGCCTCCAGCGTCTCGAGCTCGGACTCGGCGGATTCGTCGCGCAGGAAGCAGAGGATGAGGCGGGTGGAGATGCCGTGGTCGGCCTCGCTCCTGCCCAGCGCCCGCCACAGCCCCTCGACCACGGTGCCCATGTCCACGCCCCGGGCGAGGTGGGCCTGCGGGTCGAAGAAGATCTCCGCGTGCCGCACGCCCTGCGCGGCGGCGCGGGCCAGGTAGGCGTCGGCGAGGTCCTCGAAGTCCCGCTCGGTGCGCAGGACCGCCATCAGCTCGTAGTACAGGTTCAGGAAGGACTGCAGGTCGTCGAAGGCGTATGCCTTGCGGAGCGCTTCCGTGCCGGCGTAGGGCAGCGCCACCCCGTTGCGGGCGGCGAGCTCGAAGGCCAGCTCCGGCTCCAGGGTGCCTTCGATGTGCAGGTGCAGTTCAGCTTTGGGGAGGGACATCAAGGCATCGTACGGCTGCTCCCGCTCGGATTCCGCCTTGCGATGTCTGCGCCGATCACCCCCGCTGACCTGCTTTTCTGCTGGGGGTCCGGGGCTCGTCCCCGGAACGGTGCACTATCGGCGTTTCGGAACCGGCACTCGCAGCAGGTCGTGCGCCACGGTCAGCTCGCCGTCGAACCCGGCCGCCCGAGCCTGCCGCTCGAATTCGTCGGGATCCGTGTAACGCTGGCTGAAGTGGGTGAGGACGAGGTGCCGCACGCCGCCGTCACGCGCGACCCGAGCAGCCTGACCTGCCGTCAGATGTCCGTGGTCGACGGCGAGTTGTTCGTCCTCGTCGAGGAAGGTCGACTCGATGACGAGCATGTCGGCGCCGTCGGCGAGCGTGTGCACGCCCGCGCAGAGCCGGGTGTCCATGACGAACGCGAACCGCTGTCCGCGGCGCACCTCGCTGACGTCGTCGAGACAGACGTCGCCGAGGGAGCCCTCCCGCTGGAGCCGGCCGACGTCCGGCCCCTTGATGCCGTGCTCGGCGAGCCGCTCGGGCAGCATGCGGCGGCCGTCGGGCTCGACGATCCGGTAGCCGTAGGACTCGACCGGGTGCGAGAGCCTGGCGGCTTCGAGGCGGTAGGAAGGGGTGGTGGCGAGGAGTCCGTCCGCGTCGACCGGGGCCTCGGTGATGCCGACGGTCTCGCGGTAGGCGGTGGAGTAGCGCAGCCGCTCGAAGAACCGCTGCCCGGAACGCGGGTAGTGCGCGGTGACCGGGTGCGGGACCTGGTCCAGGTTGATGCGCTGGATGACGCCGGCGAGGCCGAGGGAGTGGTCGCCGTGGAAGTGGGTGACGCAGATCCGGTCGAGGTCGTGCGCGGCGACCCCGGCGCGCAGCATCTGGCGCTGGGTGCCCTCGCCGGGATCGAAGAGGATGCCCTCGCTGTCCCACCTCAGCAGGTAGCCGTTGTGGTTGCGGTGCCGGGTGGGGACCTGGCTGGCGGTGCCGAGGACCACGAGTTCGCGTACGGACACGGCGACCTATCCGGGGGGCCAGTGCAGACCGCGGCCGCCGAGGACGTGCGCGTGCGCGTGGAACACGGTCTGGCCCGCGCCGGCGCCGGTGTTGAAGACGATGCGGTAGCTCTCCAGCTTGTCCTCGTCGGCGACGGTCTGGGCCTCGCGCAGGACGTCCGCGGCGATGGTCGGCTCGGCGGCGGCGAGATCGGCGGCGGTCGGGTAGTGCGCCTTCGGGATCACCAGGACGTGGGTGGGCGCCTGGGGGTTGATGTCCCGGAACGCGACGGTCGTCTCCGTCTCACGGACGATCGTCGCGGGAATGTGCCCCTCGGCGATCTTGCAGAACAGACAGTCGTCCTGCGGTTCCCCTGCCATTCGGTCCCCTCGGTAGTGCGGGTGAGTGTGCGCATCGTATCGCCGTCGGGTGCGGGTCACTCGTGGTTGATCGCACCCCGCGGCGGAGCCGCATACCGATACAGCCCCGCGCCCCTCAGGTGGGCATGCCGGGCGGCGTTTTCGCCGGTCGCTCCTCCAGGGCCGCCAGCGCCAGGCGTACCGCCTCGTCCAGTTGCACGTCCCGCTGCGCCGCGTAGTCCTGCGGAGCGCAGACCACCTCGACGTCCGGGTCGACGCCGTGGTTCTCGACGCCCCAGCCGTAACCCTCCAGCCAGATCGCGTACTTGGGCTGTGTGATCAGCGTTCCGTCGACCAACCGGTACCGGCTGTCGATCCCGATCGTCCCGCCCCACGTGCGGGTGCCGACCACCGGCCCGATCCCGAGCGCCTTGATCGCCGCGTTGACGATGTCCCCGTCCGACCCGGAGAACTCGTTGGCGACGGCGACGACCGGCCCCCGGGGCGCGTCCTCCGGATAGCTGGACGCCCGCATCCCGCGCGGCACGTCCCATCCGACGATCCGCCGCGCGAGCTTCTCGACGACCAGTTGCGAGGTGTGGCCGCCGCGGTTCTCCCGGACGTCCACGATCAGCCCCTCCCGCGCCACCTCGACCCGCAGGTCACGGTGGATCTGTGCCCACCCCGGCGCCTGCATGTCGGGCACGTGCAGATACCCCAGCCGCCCGCCCGACGCCTCGTGCACATACGCCCGCCGGTCCGCGACCCACGCGTGGTAGCGCAGCGCCTCCTCGTCCGCGACCGGGACGACCACCGCGTGTCTCGGCTCGCCCCCGCCGGACGGCGAGATCGTCAGCTCGACGACCTTGCCCGCCGTCCCGACGAGCAGCGGTCCGGGCCCGGTGACCGGGTCCACCGGCTGGCCGCCGACGGCGACGACCGCGTCCCCCGCGCGCACCGCGACGCCCGGTGCGGCGAGCGGGGAGCGGGCGTCGGGGTCGGAGGTCTCCGAGGGCAGCACGCGGTCGATGCGCCAACTGCCGTCCTCATGACGGGAGACGTCCGCGCCCAGCAGCCCCTGCCGGGCGCCGCCCCGGCCGCCGCGCGGCATGACGTAGGCGTGCGAGGTGCCGAGTTCGCCGTGCACCTCCCACAGCAGGTCGACGAGGTCGTCGTGGGTCGCGACCCGATCGAGCACGGGCCGGTAGCGGTCGAGGACGCCGTCCCAGTCGACGCCGCCGAGATCCGGCCGCCAGAAGTTGTCCCGCATGATCCGGCCGGTCTCGTCGTACATCTGCCGCCACTCCGCGGCCGGGTCGACGATGCGGCGGATCCGGCTGAGGTCGACGGTGATGTTGCTGTCGCTGTCCTCGTCGCCGGAGGCGCGCCGGTCGCTGGGGACGACCTTGAGCTTGCCGTCGGTCCACAGCAGCAGCCGTTTGCCGTCGCCGCTGACCTCGAAGCCGTCGGCGTCGGCGCAGAGGTGTTCGAGGCGCTGCTGGGCGAGGTCGTAGCGCTCCAGCTCGGTGTCGGGATCGGGGTCGTCCGGGGTGGCGCGGGAGGCGCCGAGGACACCGCGCACGGGGTGCCGCAGCCACAGCACGCCGTCCTTCGCCGCGGCCAGCCCGGAGTAGCGGCCGGCCTCGACGGGGAAGGGCACTATCCGGTCGGCGAGGCCCTCCAGGTCGATCCGGGTGGTCGGGGTGCCCTCGCTGTCGGGCGTCTCCTCCTTCTCCGGCGCCTCGAACGGCTTGCCGTGCCGCTGCGGGCCGAAGGGGGACGGCGTCGTCGCCGCGAGGGTGATGAGGTGCGGGCGGGCGCCGGCCACGAAGGAGAGGTCGAAGGCGTGCTGGTCGTAGACCGGGTCGAAGGCGCGGGTGGAGAGGAACGCGAGGTGCTTGCCGTCGAGGGTGAACGTGGGCGCGTAGTCGCGGAAGCGCAGCGGGGTCGCCTCGGTGACCGACAGGTCGGTGACGCCTGCGAGCTTGAGCTGGCTGAGCGGGCGCGGCCCGGGGTGCGACCAGGCCAGCCATGCCGAGTCCGGCGAGAAGACCAGGTCGCACACCTCGCCGTCGGGGCTGCTGTCGACCTCGCGGACCTCTCCGGTCTCCCGCTCGACGAGCAGCAGCCGTCCGTCGTGCGCCGCGACGGCGGCGCGGCTGCCGTCGGGCGCCATGGCGAGCTCCAGGACCCGCCCGAGCCGTCCGGCGGCGAGCCGGCGCGGGGTGGCGCCGGGGACCGGACCGGTGGCCGGGGCGAACTCCAGCGCGTCCTCGCCCTCCGCGTCCGTCACCCACACGGCCCACTCCTCGCCCTCCGTGCGGAAGGTGCGCGGCAGCCTGGCCCGGACGCCGGGTTCGGCGGCGAGCGCGCGGGCGGGTCCGGCGCGGTGGGTGACCCAGTGGACGGCTCCGCGCACCTCCACGGCGCTGCCGCGCGCGGTGTGGTCGGGGGCGGCCCCGCCCAGCCAGCGGGCGGCGGTCACCGGGTAGGGGCGCCGGTCGGTGCGCTGGCCGCCGAGGCGGACGTCGAGGCGGCGGGGTTCGGCGCCGTCCAGATCGTCCAGCAGCCACAGCTCACCCGCGGACATGTACACGACCCGCGTGCCGTCACCGGCGGCCTGCCGGGCGTAAAAACCGTCGAGAGGTGTGTGGCGGCGCAGGTCGGAGCCGTCGGCGAGCGACGAGTACAGGGCGCCCGTGCCCTCGTGGTCGGACAGGAACGCGATCCGGTCCCCCGCCCACACCGGGTACTCGATGTTGCCGTCCAGCTCCTGGTGCAGCCGGACGAACCCGCCGTCGCCGTCCCGGTCGATCCACAGCTTGCCCGCCGTGCCGCCCCGGTAGCGCTTCCAGTGGGCGGCCTCGCGGCCCATCGGCGCGGACAGCAGCACGGTGTGCGGCCCGTACGCGACGCCGCCGACGGGCCCGTACGGCAGGGTCGTCGGCGGTCCGCCGTCCACCGGGACGGCGCGGGCCCAACTGCGGCGCAGGGTGGCCTGGTCGTGGGTGCTGACGGCGAGGACCCGGCCCTCCGGGGTCCAGCCGCGCACCCGGGTCTGCCAACTCCCCCAGTACGTCAGCCGGGTCGACGGGCCTCCGTCCACGGGGGCGATGTGCACCTCGGGGGCGCCGTCCCGGGTGGAGGTCCAGGCGACGGTGGTGCCGTCGGGCGAGATGCGCGGGAGGGAGACCGGCATGTTGTCGGCGCTGACCCGCCAGGCGCGGCCGCCGTCGAGGGGCGCGAGCCACACGTCGTCCTCGGCGGCGAAGGCCACCAACTCGCCGTGCAGGTGCGGGAATCTGAGATACGCAGCAGGCGTCGCGGACTGTGTCACCGGATCACTGTATGCAACGGCGAGCCCGCTGGTCAGGGGTTTCGATCACTTACCTGTGCCATTGTCGCCATCGCGGACGGTCTCGGTGACCGTCACCGTCACGGTGACCGTCGGCCGGGCGCCGGGCTGCGCGGAGCCGGACGGTTTGACGGGCGACGGCGTCGCGGACTTGCAGTCGCCGAGCCCGGTCACCCGGAACACCTGTTTCTTCCCCACGACGGCGGTCAGGTCCCCGCGCACACACGCCCCGTCGACCGCCCGGGCGACCTCGCCGGTGACGGTGATGTCCCGTCCGTCGCCGGTCTTCCCCCGGCAGTCGACGGAGGCGACGGTCCCCGCCTTGTCCGGGTCCTTGTACTGGGCCGTGCAGGTCAGCCAGCGCACGTCCACGTCCCGCCGCCCGAGTTCGGCCGTCGCCGCCTCGTCGGTGGTGTACGCCACCGACATGCTGCTCAGCCCGCCCGGATCACAGGCCACCACGCCCCCCGCCGACACGACGGCGCCCACGAGAAGCAAAATCCGCCTCAATGCCCCCATGGAGGGCAGCGTGCCACTCGACCGGGCGGCGCGGTAGCCCGTATGCGGCCACGCTCGGGACCGCGCTCACGGTCGGCAGGTCAGGACCAGCGGCCGGTTCTGCCCAGGATCAGGGCCGCGGCCGCCGTGCCGGCGGTCGAGGTGCGCAGGACGCTCCGCCCGAGCCGGTACGCCTTCGCGCCCGCCTCCTCGAAGAGCGCCAACTCATCGGGCGACACGCCCCCTTCGGGGCCCACGACGACCACGATCTCGCCCTCGGTGGGGAGTTGGGCGAGGGCGAGGGGCTCGCTGCGGTAGTCGCGGTCCTCGTGCAGGACGGCGGCGAAGTCGGCCCGCGCCAGAAGTGCCGCCACCTGCTTGCTCGTCGCGGCCTCGGCGACCTCGGGGAAGCGCACCCGGCGGGACTGCTTGCCGGCCTCGCGGGCGGTGGCCCGCCACTTGGCGAGCGCCTTCGCCCCGCGCTCCCCCTTCCACTGCGTGATGCAGCGCGCGGCCGCCCACGGCACGATCGCGTCGACGCCGGTCTCGGTCATCGTCTCGACGGCCAGCTCACCCCGGTCGCCCTTGGGCAGGGCCTGGACGACGGTGATCCGGGGCGCTTCGACGGCCTCCTCGATCACCTCTGCCAGGCGCACGACCAGCCGGTCCTTGCCCTCGGCGGCGACGACCTCGCCCTGCGCCCAGCGTCCGGCGCCGTCGGTCAGGACGACCTCCTCGCCGGCCCGCAGCCGCTTCACGGAGACGGCGTGCCGGCCCTCGGGACCGTCCAGCACGAACTCGGCGCGGCCGGCGGGCAGTTCGTCCACGACGAAGACGGGCGCGGTCATCGGTCGCCGCCGTCCAGGTCCGCCGGAGCGTCCACTGCGAGCTCCGACAACGCTGTCCGGGCCTCGACGAGTTCGGACAGCAGGACCTCCACCAGCTGCCCGGCGGGCAGTTCGCGGGCCAGCCGGTGGCCCTGGCCCGCCCACAGGGCCATGCCCTGCGCGTCGCCCGCCTTGGCGGCCGCCTTGCGCAGCGGCGAGGTGAGGTGGTGCACCTCCGGGTAGGCGGCGGGCGCGTACGGCCCGTGCTCGCGCAGGAAGCGGTTGACCAGGCCGCGGGCCGGGCGGCCGGAGAAGGCGCGGGTCAGCTCGGTGCGGACGAACAGGGGGTTGGTCAGCGCCTGCTTGTGCACGGCGTGCGCGCCGGACTCGGGCGTGGCGAGGAACGCGGTGCCCAGCTGGGCCGCGCTCGCGCCGGCCGCGAGGACCGCGGCGATCTGGCTGCCGCGCATGAGGCCGCCCGCGGCGACGATCGGCAGGCCGACGGACGCGCGGACCTGGGCGACCAGGGAGAGCAGGCCGATGCCGGCGCGGTCGTTCTCCGGGTTGTCCCGGTGGGTGCCCTGGTGGCCGCCGGCCTCGACGCCCTGCACGATCACCGCGTCGGCGCCGGCCCGCTCCACGGCGAGGGCCTCGTCGACGGTGGTCGCGGTGACCAGGGTGAACGTTCCCGCGCGGCGCAGGGAGTCCAGCGCCTCGCGGCTCGGGACGCCGAAGTGGAACGACACCACCGGCACGGGGTTGTCGAGCAGCACGGCGAGCTTGGCGTCGTAGCCGTCGTCACGGCCGCTGTCGGGGTCGCCGAGCTCGGTCTCGTACCAGGCGGCCTCACCGGCCAGCTGATGGGCGTAGACCTCGACGGCGCCAGAAGGGGGCGCGGCGTTGGCCGCTCCGGTGGAGCCGGTGCTCGCACCGGGATACTCGGGCTGCGGCATGAAGAGGTTCACGCCGAAGGGGCGGCCGGTGAGACTCCGCAGTTGCTTGATCTCCTGGTACATGCCGTCGGCCGTCTTGTATCCGGCGGCGAGGAACCCGAGCCCGCCCGCCTCGGCCACGGCCGCGACGAGCTGCGGGACGGAGACACCGCCCGCCATCGGGGCCTGCACGATCGGATGCGGGAAGAGATCGGTCAGTGCGGAGGACATGACGGCATGTTGTCACGTCCTCCGAACAAGTCCGAATCCGGCCGTCCAACGGCATAGGCCACCGGCATGCGTGCCGGTGGCCCGTACCCTTCGGTCGTCTTTCGGCCATCTTTCAGTCGCCCTGCGGCGGCCTCCGCCCGGGGCTCAGCGCCCGTTGAAGGCGTCCTTCAGCCGCGAGAACAAGCCTTGCTGCCCGGGCTGGAACTGACCCGTGGGCCGCTCCTCGCCGCGCAGCTTCGCGAACTCGCGCAGCAGCCGCTCCTGCTCGGGATCGAGCTTGCTCGGCGTCTGCACCTCGACGTGCACGATGAGATCGCCGCGCCCGCCGCCCCGCAGATGCGTGACGCCCCGGCCGTGCAGCGGGATCGACTGGCCGGACTGGGTGCCGGGCCGGATGTCGACCTCCTCCAGACCGTCCAGCGTCTCCAGGGGCACCTTCGTGCCGAGCGCGGCCGCCGTCATCGGGAGCGTGACCGTGCAGTGCAGGTCGTCGCCGCGGCGCTGGAACATCGCGTGCGGCAGCTCGTGGATCTCCACGTACAGGTCGCCGGCGGGACCGCCGCCGGGGCCGACCTCGCCCTCGCCCGCCAGCTGGATCCGGGTGCCGTTGTCGACACCGGCCGGGATCTTCACCGTGAGCGTGCGACGGGAGCGGACGCGGCCGTCACCGGCGCACTCCGGGCAGGGCGTGGGAACCACGGTTCCGAAGCCCTGGCACTGCGGACACGGCCGCGAGGTCATGACCTGGCCCAGGAAGGACCGCGTGACCTGCGACACCTCACCGCGACCGCGGCACATGTCACACGTCTGGGCGGTCGTGCCCGGCGCCGCGCCCTCACCGCTGCAGGTGGTGCAGACGATCGCCGTGTCGACCTGGATGTCCTTCGTCGTGCCGAAGGCGGCCTCCTCGAGGTCGACCTCCAGCCGGATCATCGCGTCCTGGCCGCGCCGGGTGCGCGAACGCGGCCCGCGCTGCGACGCCGTCCCGAAGAACGCGTCCATGATGTCCGAGAAGTTGCCGAAGCCACCGGCCCCGAAGCCGCCCGCGGCTCCGCCGCCCGCCTGGGACAGCGGGTCGCCGCCGAGGTCGTAGACCTGCTTCTTCTGCGGGTCCGACAACACCTCGTAAGCGGCGTTGATCTCCTTGAACCGCTCCTGGGTCTTCGGATCCGGGTTGACGTCCGGGTGCAGCTCGCGCGCGAGCCGCCGGAAGGCCTTCTTGATCTCTTCCTGCGACGCGTCGCGGCGCACGCCGAGGACGGCGTAGTAGTCCGTGGCCACTCAGGACTCCGCCAGGATCTGTCCGACGTACCGTGCCACCGCTCGTACCGCTCCCATCGTTCCCGGGTAATCCATGCGGGTCGGTCCGACCACGCCGAGTTTGGCGACTGCCTCGCCGCCCGAACCGTAGCCGACCGACACCACCGAAGTGGAGTTGAGTCCCTCATAGGCGTTCTCGTGACCGATGCGTACGGTCATGCCCGAATCCCCCGCCTCGCCAAGGAGTTTGAGGAGCACGACCTGCTCCTCCAGGGCCTCCAGGACGGGGCGGATGGTGAGGGGAAAGTCATGTCCGAAGCGGGTGAGATTGGCGGTGCCGCCGATCATCAGCCGCTCCTCGTTCTCCTCGACGAGCGTCTCCAGCAGGGTGGAGAGCACCGTCGTGACCGTGCCGCGGTCCTCCGCCTCGAAGGCTTCCGGCAGGTCCTCCACCAGCCGCGGCACATCCGCGAACCGGCGGCCCGCGACCCGGCTGTTGAGCCGCGCGCGTAGATCCGCCAAAGACGTCTCCCCGAAGGGCGCCGGGCAGTCCACGAGCCGCTGCTCGACCCGCCCGGTGTCCGTGATCAGCACGAGCATCAGCCGGGCCGGCGCGAGGAGAAGCAGTTCCACGTGCCGCACGGTGGACCGGGTCAGCGACGGGTACTGCACGACCGCGACCTGCCGGGTGAGCTGCGCGAGCAGCCGAACGGTCCGGGCCACCACGTCGTCGAGGTCGACGGCGCCGTCGAGGAAGTTCTGGATGGCCCGGCGCTCCGGGCCGGTCATCGGCTTGACGCCGGCCAGCTTGTCGACGAACAGCCGGTAGCCCTTGTCCGTGGGGATCCGCCCGGCACTGGTGTGCGGCTGGGCGATGAACCCCTCGTCCTCCAGGGCGGCCATGTCGTTGCGGACCGTCGCCGGGGACACGCCGAGGTTGTGCCGCTCGGTGAGCGCCTTGGAACCGACCGGCTCCTCGGTGCCGACGTAGTCCTGGACGATGGCGCGCAGCACCTGGAGCCTGCGTTCACTCAGCAACCGCGCACACCTCCAGAAGTCGTCCCCAGTCCCCTGGGCGCCTGTCCTGACACCTGCCCTGACACTGTCCCTGGCACTCGTCACATCCGAGTGCCAGCGTTCCCCGGCCCAGTGTACGGCTGTGGGGTACACCCGGGGCAAGGTCGGCCGACGGCGGTCGGTCGGGCGGGGGCGATATACGGCTAGCGTCGCGGTATGACGGTGACTTGGGAAGAGCTCGGGTGGGAGCGGGTCGCGGCCGGGGTCGGAATGTGCCGGCTGCCGGGCTGGGACTGCACGGCCGGGCTGGTCGTCGGGGCGGGCGCGGCACTGATGGTCGACGCCGGGTCGAGCCTCGCGGAGGGAGCCCGGCTGCGGGCGCAGGCCGAGGAGCTCACCGGCGGCCGTGTGACCCATCTCGCGCTCACCCATCCCCACTTCGACCATGTCTTCGGCGCGGCCGCGTTCGCGGGCGCCGAGGTCTTCGGGGCGGTGGGCGTGGACACCGTGTCGGCCGAGGAGCTGCGGGCGGACGCGGTGCGAGGCGGCCTGGCCGAGACCGCGGCGACGGAGGCCGTGGACACGCTGGTCCGGCCCCGTCACCTGGTCTGCGGCGAGTGGACCCTCGACCTGGGCGAGGGCCGCCAGGTCCTGCTGGCCAACGTGGGCCCGGGCCACACCGCCCACGACCTCGCGATCCTCGTCCCCGCCGCCCCCGGCTCGCCGGAGGTGGTCTTCTGCGGCGACCTGGTCGAGGAGTCCGGCGAACCGCAGGCGGGCCCGGACGCCGTCCCCTCCCACTGGCCCGCCGCCCTCGACCGGCTCCTGGACCTCGGCGGCGAGGACGCGCTGTACGTGCCGGGTCACGGGGCGGTGGTGGACGCGACGTTCGTCCGGGCCCAGCGGGACGCGCTGGCGGCCAGATTCGGCGTGTCGTCCTGATCGCGCCCGAGCTTCTCCTATCGTCATCCGAATGCGCCAGTACTCCGCCGATCTGACCCCGCCGTGGAAGAAGCCCCGGCCCGTCCCCGAGGTCGCGGCGGAGCCCGGCCTGGTGGTGGAGGAGCCGGGCACCGGTTTCTGCGGCGCGGTGATCCGCTGCGAGGCGGGCACGGTGACCCTGGAGGACCGCTTCGGCAAGCACCGTGTGTTCCCGCTGGAGCCCAGGGGCTTCCTGCTGGAGGGCCGCGTCGTCACGCTGGTCAGGCCGCCCTCAGCCGGTCCCGTACGCCCCACCCGCACCGCCTCCGGTTCGGTGGCCGTCCCCGGCGCACGCGCACGCGTGGCCCGCGCCGGCCGCATCTACGTCGAGGGCCGGCACGACGCCGAGCTGGTCGAGAAGGTCTGGGGCGACGACCTCCGCGTGGAGGGCGTGGTCGTGGAGTACCTGGAGGGCGTGGACGACCTCCCGAAGATCGTCGCCGACTTCGCCCCGGACCGGGACGCAAAGCTGGGCATCCTGGTGGACCATCTCCTCCCCGGCACGAAGGAATGGCGCATCGCCCAGTCGGTCACCAGCGAACACGCCCTGGTCGTGGGCCACCCGTACATCGACATCTGGGAGGCGGTGAAACCGTCGTCCGTAGGCATCGAGGCATGGCCCCGCGTCCCCCACGGCCAGGACTGGAAGACGGGCGTCTGCCGCGCCGTGGGCTGGCCGCCGGAGAACACGGGGGCGGTGTGGCAGGCGATCCTGGCACGAGTGAGCTCATACCGGGACCTGGAACCGGAACTGCTGGGCAGGGTCGAGGAACTGATCGACTTCGTGACCGTCTAGTTTTCAGCCCGTCCGGCGTTTGAGGACGAGGCCCTTTCGGGGCCGAAGCGGGGGTCTGGGTGCGGCAGCCCCCAGGGATGGGACGGGAAGGGGCGGCGGGGGCGAAAAACCCTCAGTCCACCAGGTCCCGCACCACCGCGTCCGCCAGCAGCCGCCCGCGCAGCGTCAGCACCGCTCGGCCCTCCTCGTACGGCTCCGCGGCCAGCAGGCCCTCCGCCAGCGCCCGCCGGGAGGCCGCCAGACCGTCCTCCTTCAGCAGCGACAACGGAACCCCCTCCCGCAACCGCAGCTCCAACAGCACCCGCTCCACCCGCCGGTCCTCCTCCGACAGCAGTTCCCGCCCCGCCCCCGGCGACCGCCCCTCCGCCAGCGCCGCCGCATACGCGCCCGGATGCTTGACGTTCCACCACCGCACCCCGCCGACATGGGAGTGGGCGCCCGGCCCCGCGCCCCACCAGTCGGCGCCCCGCCAGTACAGCTCGTTGTGCAGACAGCGCCCGGCGGCGGAGGTCGCCCAGTTGGAGACCTCGTACCAGTCGAAGCCCGCCGCGGACATCACCTCGTCCGCGATCAGATACCGGTCGGCGTGGACGTCGTCGTCGGTCATCGGAACCTCGCCGCGCCGGATCCGGCGCGCCAGCTGCGTGCCCTCCTCGACGATCAGCGCGTAGGCCGAGACATGGTCCGGGCCGGCGCCCAGCGCGGCGTCCAGCGAGGCCCGCCAGTCGTCGTCCGACTCTCCGGGCGTCCCGTAGATCAGGTCCAGGTTGACGTGCTCGAAGCCGACCGCGCGGGCCTCCGCCACGCAACGCTCGGGGCGGCCCGGCGTGTGGGTCCGGTCCAGCACGCGCAGCACATGCTGCTTGGCGCTCTGCATGCCGAAGGAGATCCGGTTGAAGCCGCCCCGGCGGAGGGTGGCCAGGTAGGCGGGGTCGACGGACTCGGGGTTGGCCTCCGTCGTCACCTCCGCGTCCGCCGCGAGCCCGAACTCGTCGCGGATCGCGCCCAGCATCCGCACGAGGTCGGACGCCGGCAGCAGGGTCGGCGTGCCGCCGCCGACGAAGACCGTGCGGACCTCGCGCGGGTCGTCGCCGAGGACCTTGCGGGCCAGCCGGACCTCGTCGATCAGCGTGTCCGCGTAGTTCTCGCGGGAGGCGAGGACCCCGCCCGTGCCGCGCAGCTCGGTGGCGGTGTACGTGTTGAAGTCGCAGTAGCCGCAGCGGGTCGCGCAGTACGGGACGTGCAGGTAGAACCCGAGGGGGCGGTCGGCGGCGCCGACGAGCGCGGGCGCGGGCAGTGCACCGTCGGTGGGGACGGGCTCACCGTCGGGGAGTGCGGAAGGCATGGGGTCCATTGTCCCGCACGTCGGCACCGCCCCGTTTCTCGCGACGCCTCAGCCCAGCAGCTCCGCCCCCAGCGGCCGCCCCGGACGCGCCCCCGGCAGGACGTACGCCACCGCCGAGCCCCGGGCCTCGCTGAACCTGCTCAGCTCGTCCTGCGCGGACATCCGCCGCTGCACCCGGGTGAAGAGCGCCGGGTCCCGCATGAAGGCGAGGAACAGCAGGCCCTGGTCGGTGGGGCCGTCGGCGTAGGAGTAGCCGCGGCGCAGCATCCGGGCGCCGGCGTCGAGGCCGGGGCCGGCGGCGCGGACGTGGGAGTGCGGCGGGGCGTCCCGGCCGCCTTCCAGCGGGCCGCCGTCCGCGCGGCGACGGCCGATGATCTCTTCCTGGCGGTGCACGGAGAGCCGCGCGAAGTCCTCGACGCGCAGATGGACGCGCCGGACGACGAGGTAGGTGGCGTCGCCCGTCCAGACCCAGCGTTCGCACTCCTCGGGGGTCGGGTTGGCGCTGCCGTTCTTGAAGCCGAGCAGGTCGCGTGGGGCGCCGTCGGCGTCGGGGGACGGCGCCAGGAAGCCGGCCTGCCGCCAGCGCGGGCGCAGGGCGTCCCCGGCCAGCCGGGTCAGGGTCGCGGCGGCCGCCTCGGTGGCGTCGGCGCTGTCGGCACACAGCTGTACGAGCACGTCACCGCCGCAGCGGGCGGGATCGAGACGCTCGCCGGGGAAGGGCGGCAGCTCGCGCAGGGCGGCGGGCGCGGGGACGCCGAGACGGGCGGGCAGCCGGGGGCCGATGCCGACGGTGGTGATGAGAGCGGCCTCGGCGGACCCGCGCTCCACCAGCGTGCGGGTCCACGCGCCGAGCACGGCCTTCAGCGCACGCACGCCCGCCGCGCCGCGCAGCTCGGGATCGAAGTCGTACGCCAGCAGCAGCGCGGTGGCCTGTTGCGGGGTCGTCACCCCGGCCTGGCGGACGCCGTGGGGGGCGGGCCCGTGGGCGCCCTGCGGCTGATCGGCTTCACGGGTACAGGCGGTCACGGTCAGCCCGATCCCCGCGCCGGCGATCAGGACGCGTCGACGGGTGGGCGCGTCAAATACATCATTCTTCGCCATCGGCACGAAACGGACGATACATCCGCCGGGTCCGACCACCCCGTCTCCCTCGCCCGAACCCGCCGTCCCGCCCGAACCGGCTGTCCTGCTTGAACCCGCCATCCCGCCCGAACCCACTGTCCCGCCCGAACCCACTGTCCCGCCCGAACCCTCTATCCCGCTTGAAGCACCAGGAGCGCCAGGTCGTCCTCCGGCGGCTGCTCGCCGAACTCGTGCACCAGACGTCGGATCCGCGCCGCGATCAGCTCCGCGTCGAGCCCGGCGCACCCGGCGAGCGCGGTGGCCAGGCCGTCGCCGTCGTCGAACTGCCGGGAGCCCGACCGCCGTTCGGTGACCCCGTCGGTGACGCACAGCAGGCTGTCTCCGGTCCGCAGTTCCAGGCTGTCGCTGGTGTATGTGACGTCCTCGATGACCCCGAGGAGGGTCTGCGGGCGCCCTGCGGTGGCGACCGAGCCGTCCGGTGCGAGCAGCAGCGGCAGCGGGTGGCCGGCGGAGGCGAGGGTGCAGCGGACGCCGCCCTCGAAGGGGGTCAGTTCGCCGTAGAGGAGGGAGAGGAAGCGGGTCTGCGGGCCCTCGCCCGGCCCGGCGGGGCCGACGAAGGCGCGGGCGGCGGCGTCGGCTGCCTCGGTCGCGTCGTCGAGGAGGAGCTGGTTGAGGCGGTCCAGGACGTCGGCGACGCGGTAGCCCTCGCGGGCCAGCAGCCGCAGCCAGGGCCGGGCGAGGCCGATGACGACGGCCGCCTCCGGGCCCTTGCCCTGGACGTCGCCCACCGCGAAGCACCAGCGGCCGTCGCCCGCCGGGAAAAGGTCGTAGAAGTCGCCGCTCGGCCCGCCCTGCTCGCGCGGCTCGTAGACGAGGGCGCTGTGCACGCCGGGAATCTCCGCGACCGCGCCGGGCAGCAGCCCGCGCTGCAGGACGGCGCTGATGGTGGCCTGGCGGGCGTACTGCCGGGCCGCGCCGATGGCGAGCGCCACCCGGCGGCCGAGGTCCTCGACGAGCCCGGTGACCTCGTCGGGAAAGGCGGGCAGTCCGGCTCGGCCGATGACCAGGGTGCCCAGCGGGCGGCCGCCGGCGATCAGCCGGTAGGCGAGCGACGCGCCGCGCGGGCCGAGCACCGTGCCGGGCCAGGGGAAGGCCTCGGGTCCGGACTGCGGGCCGCCGTCGGGCGGACACGGCGGATCCTTCTCCAGGGCGCGGCGCAGTTCCTCGATGAGGTGCTCGCCGCCGTGCCAGACCCGGGCCAGCCGCGGACCGGGCCCGCCGGCCCAGTCACCGCGCCCGCCGACCTCGTCCTCCAGCCAGACCGCGCACCAGTCGGCGAGCCGCGGCACGAGGAGCTGGCCGGTCAGCGCGGCCACCAGGTCCTCGTCGAGCTGTCCGGCGAGCAGGTCGGAGGCCTCGGCGAGGAAGGAGAGGGCGCCGCGGTTGAGCCAGTCCGGGTCGCCCCGTCCGACCGGCTGCGGCTCGGGGGCGAGGGCTTCGAGGAGGCCCGGGGCGGGGCCGTCGACCGGACCGAGGTCGTAGGGCTCGGCGCTCGGCACCAGTCGCGCCCACACGGTCTTCGTCCCCCTGCGGTACGTCACCCCCCAGGCGTCGGCGAGCGCGGCGACCAGGCGCAGGCCGCGGCCGTACTCCGGCATCTCGTACGACGGTGTCCCGTGCGGCTGTTCGGGCGCGCCGTCGCGTGGGGCGCGGGAGGGGTGGTGGTCGGAGACCTCGACGACGACCGCGAGGCAGCCGTCGGGGTGTCCGGGCTCCTCCTCCAGCCGGCACACCAGCTCGACGTCGGTGCCGGCGTGGACGACGGCGTTCGTGACGAGCTCGCTGACGACGAGTATCGCGTCCTGCGCACACCGCTCGCCGAGCTCCCCGGGGCCGGGCAGGCCGGGGCCGGCCCACTCCGTCAGCGCGGCGCGGACCAGGTCGCGGGCGGTGCCGGGCGCGAGGGGGCTGCCGGCCAGGGTCGTACGGGTGTGCGGGAGCCCGCCCGAGTGCGCGGGCGCGCCGTCGGCACGGGAGACGGTCTCCCGTTGGGTCGGAATGGCCCCCATGCGCAGCTCCCCGGACGGTTCGGATGCCCTCAGGGTGACAGACCGATCCCGGCCATGAGCGCTGGGTTACCGAAGTGGGCCGTCATGAGCGAGAAGCGTGCTGCGCAGGTGTACACGTGTGTACGCGCGTGCTCGATGACGCACGGTTGAGGGGCGGAATCCGAGCATTCGGACTCCGCCCCCGCTCCGGCGCACTGGCCTAATACGGGTGGTGCGTCACGCCTCGCGCGCTCCGGCGTACATCTCGTCGATGAGGTGCTTGTACTCCCGCTCCACGACGGGCCGCTTCAGCTTCAGGCTCGGCGTGATCTCGCCGTGCTCGACGTCGAGGTCCCGGGGCAGCAGCCGGAACTTCTTGATCGTCTGCCAGCGCTGGAGGCCCTCGTTGAGCTGCTTGACGTAGCCGTCGACGAGCTCGACCGTCGCGGGGGCGGCGACGACGTCGGCGTACGACTTTCCGGCCAGTCCGTTCTCCTTCGCCCAGCCCATGAGCGAGAGCTCGTCGAGGGCGATGAGCGCGGTGCAGAAGTTCCGGTCGGCGCCGTGCACCAGGATGTTGGAGACGTACGGGCACACCGCCTTGAACTGGCCTTCGACCTCGGCGGGCGCGATGTACTTGCCGCCCGAGGTTTTGATCAGGTCCTTCTTGCGGTCGGTGATCTTCAGGTAGCCGTCGGGCGAGAGCTCGCCGATGTCGCCGGTGTGGAACCAGCCGTCGGCCTCGAGGACCTCGGCGGTCTTCTCGGGGAGCCCGTGGTAGCCCTCCATGATGCCGGGGCCGCGCAGCAGGATCTCGCCGTCCTCGGCGATGCGCACCTCGGTGCCGGGCAGCGGCTTGCCGACCGTGCCGGTGCGGTAGGCCTCGCCGGGGTTCACGAAGGAGGCCGCGGACGACTCCGTCAGGCCGTAGCCCTCCAGGATGTGGATGCCCGCGCCGGCGAAGAAGTAGCCGATCTCCGGCGCGAGGGCCGCCGAGCCGGACACGCACGCGCGCAGGTTCCCGCCGAAGGCCTCGCGGATCTTGGCGTAGACGAGCGCGTCGGCGACCTTGTGCTTGGCGCCGAGCCCGAAGGGGACGGCGGCGCTGCCGGTGCGGCGGAAGTTGTCCTGTGCGGCCTTGGCGTACTCGCGGGAGACCTCGACGGCCCACTGGAAGATCTTGTACTTGGCCCCGCCGCCCGCGCGGGCCTTGGCGGCGACGCCGTTGTAGACCTTCTCGAAGATGCGCGGCACCGCCGCCATGTACGTCGGCCGGACGACCGGCAGATTCTCGATGATCTTGTCGACGCGGCCGTCGACGGCGGTGACGTGCCCGACCTCGATCTGGCCGGAAGTGAGCACCTTGCCGAAGACGTGGGCGAGCGGCAGCCACAGGTACTGCACGTCCTCGGCGCTGATCAGCCCGGTCGCGGCGATCGCCTTGGCCACGTAGGACCAGTTGTCGTGCGGGAGGCGGACGCCCTTGGGGCGGCCGGTGGTGCCGGAGGTGTAGATGAGGGTGGCGAGCTGGTCGGAGGTGATCGCGGCGACCCGCTCCTTGATCAGCCCGGGCTCCTGCGCCAGCCGGGCCGCGCCGCGCTTCTCCAGCTCGTCGAGGGTGAGGATCCAGTCCTCGCCGGTCTCGACGCCGGCCGGGTCGATGACGACGACGTGAGTGAGAGCGGGCAGCTCGGCGCGCTGCTCGACCGCCTTGGCGAGCTGGGCCGCGTCCTCGGCGATCAGCACCCTGCTCTCGGAGTCCGAGAGGATGAACGCCGACTCGTCGGCGTTGGTCTGCGGGTAGACGGTGGTCGTGGCGGCCCCGGCGCACATGATGCCGAGGTCGGCCAGGATCCACTCGTACCGGGTGGCGGAGGCGAGCGCGACGCGCTGCTCGGCCTGCACGCCGAGCTCGACGAGGCCGGCCGCGATCGCGTAGACCCGCTCGGCGGCCTGCGCCCAGCTCAGCGACTTCCATTCGTCGGGGCCCGCGCCGGACGCGGCCGGCACCGGGTACCGGTAGGCCTCCGCGTCGGGCGTGGCCGCCACGCGCTCCAGGAAGAGGCCCGCGACCGACGGCGGACGGTTCTCGATCAGTGTCTGTGTGTCGCTCACGACATCCTCCGGGGCCCGCGGCGTTGCTGGCTCAATGCGGCTGGTGGCTGGCTGCTGTTGTTTAACTCACGAGTAACTATTGAGCAGGCATCAGAGTAAGCGGCGACTGGCCAGCGCGTAAGGGGCTCCGGGTGATCGATTTCCACCGGACGGAGCACAGAACGCGCCACAGAACGTGCCACAGGACGCACCAGAGCCCGCCGCGCTCTCGCGTGACGGGCCCCGGAGGATCGGCGTACCGGGCGGCTACTTCTTGCCCTTGCCGGATCCCGCGTTGTCGTCGCTGCTCAGGACGGCGATGAAGGCCTCCTGCGGAACCTCCACGGAACCGACCATCTTCATCCGCTTCTTGCCCTCCTTCTGCTTCTCCAGCAGCTTCCGCTTACGGGAGATGTCACCGCCGTAGCACTTGGCGAGGACGTCCTTGCGGATGGCGCGGATGGTCTCGCGGGCGATGACCCGGGAGCCGATGGCCGCCTGGATGGGCACCTCGAAGGCCTGCCGCGGGATCAGCTCGCGCAGCTTGGCGACGAGCCGCACGCCGTAGGCGTACGCCGCGTCCTTGTGCGTGACGGCCGAGAACGCGTCCACCTTGTCGCCGTGCAGCAGGATGTCGACCTTGACCAGGCTGGAGGCCTGCTCGCCGGTGGGCTCGTAGTCGAGGGACGCGTAGCCGCGGGTCTTGGACTTCAGCTGGTCGAAGAAGTCGAAGACGATCTCCGCGAGCGGGAGCGTGTAGCGGATCTCGACCCGGTCCTCGGAGAGGTAGTCCATGCCGAGCAGGGTGCCGCGCCGGGTCTGGCACAGCTCCATGATCGAGCCGATGAACTCGGAGGGCGCGAGGATCGTGGCGCGTACGACGGGCTCGTACACGTCGTCGATCTTCCCCTCGGGGAACTCGCTCGGGTTGGTGACGGTGTGCTCGGAACCGTCCTCCATGACCACGCGGTAGACCACGTTGGGCGCGGTGGCGATGAGGTCGAGCCCGAACTCGCGCTCCAGCCGCTCCCGGATCACGTCGAGGTGCAGCAGGCCCAGGAAGCCCACGCGGAAGCCGAAGCCGAGCGCGGCGGACGTCTCCGGCTCGTACACCAGCGCCGCGTCGTTGAGCTGGAGCTTGTCGAGGGCGTCGCGCAGCTCGGGGTAGTCGGAGCCGTCCAGCGGATACAGGCCCGAGAAGACCATCGGCTTCGGGTCCTTGTAGCCGCCGAGCGCCTCGGTGGCCCCCTTGTGCAGGGTGGTGATCGTGTCGCCGACCTTGGACTGACGGACGTCCTTCACACCGGTGATGAGGTAGCCGACCTCGCCGACGCCGAGGCCGTCGGCCGACTTCATCTCGGGGGCCGAGACGCCGATCTCCAGCAGCTCGTGCGTCGCGCCGGTGGACATCATCCGGATCCGCTCGCGCTTGTTGAGCTGGCCGTCGATGACACGCACGTACGTCACGACACCGCGGTAGGAGTCGTACACCGAGTCGAAGATCATGGCGCGCGCGGGGGCGTCCTGGACGCCGACCGGCGCGGGGACCTCGGCCACGACCCGGTCCAGCAGCGCCTCGACGCCCAGACCGGTCTTGGCGGAGACCTTGAGCACGTCCGCGGGGTCGCAGCCGATGAGGTTGGCGAGCTCCTCGGAGAACTTCTCGGGCTGGGCGGCCGGAAGGTCGATCTTGTTCAGGACGGGGATGATCTTGAGGTCGTTCTCCATCGCCAGGTAGAGGTTGGCGAGAGTCTGGGCCTCGATGCCCTGGGCGGCGTCGACAAGGAGGACGGTGCCCTCGCAGGCGGCCAGCGACCGGGACACCTCGTACGTGAAGTCCACGTGCCCGGGGGTGTCGATCATGTTGAGGATGTGGGTCCTGCCCGGGTCCTCGGTCGGAGCCCAGGGCAGACGGACCGCCTGGGACTTGATCGTGATGCCGCGCTCACGCTCGATGTCCATGCGGTCGAGGTACTGAGCACGCATCTGCCGCTGATCGACCACTCCGGTCAGCTGGAGCATGCGGTCGGCGAGCGTGGACTTGCCGTGGTCGATGTGCGCGATGATGCAGAAATTGCGGATCAGAGCCGGGTCGGTACGGCTCGGCTCGGGCACATTGTTAGGGGTCGCGGGCACGCAGGGTCCTGTCTCTTGAGGCGCCTTGTGCCTCGGGTCGGATCGATACGTAGGCTCCATGGTCCCATGGGCGGCGACCGGGGACCGGTTTGGGCCGTTCTCGCGTCCACTGGTAACGTGGGCAGCTGTGTCTCATGCCCTCTCAGCACGGGGCACATTCGAAACCAGGAAATAGAAGAGGCTTACTTCGTGGCGAACATCAAGTCCCAGATCAAGCGGATCAAGACCAACGAGAAGGCTCGGCTGCGCAACAAGGCCGTCAAGTCCTCCCTGAAGACCGCGATCCGCAAGGCCCGCGAGGCCGCTGCCGCGGGTGACGTCGAGAAGGCCACCGAGTACCAGCGCGCTGCCGCGCGTCAGCTCGACAAGGCCGTCTCGAAGGGCGTCATCCACAAGAACCAGGCCGCCAACAAGAAGTCGGCGCTTGCTTCCAAGGTCGAGACCCTCAAGGGCTGAACCCTTATCTGATCTGATCGCCGGAAGGACTCGGGCGGGCCCTCTCTATCCGCCCCCGACCGGCACCCACGGGTCCGCGCACGGCCTGCGTTCGCCACGCGGGCGCGGATCCAACAGCTTGATCGGCTTGAACCGAGGCCCCGGCACTCCGCCCTTCCCCAGGACGGCAGCCGGGGCCTTCGGTATGCCACGACCAGAAGGCGTTGCTCTGCCACCAGAGGTTTGCCCTACGACCAGAAGTCGTTGCTCTGGTCGATGCTCTCGAGGCACTCGTCGAGGTCGGTGATCTTGTCGCCGACGATCCGGAAGACGATGCAGCCGTTCTCGTCGATGTGCTTGCCGTTGCGGTCGGCGGTGAAGCGGTGCATGGCGACGGCGTGTCCACGGCCGTCGACAAGGATGCTCTTCATCTCGACGTGCATCGAGCCGCCCGTCTCCGAGAAGAGCCGACCGTACATGTCGATGATCGCGTCGGTGCCCTTGAAGTCCCCCGAGAGGGGGTGGGAACCGGGCACGTGATGGGTGCAGTCCCCGGTCATCATGCCTCTGAGGGCGTCCATGTCACCCCGTGTGAAGGCCTCGTATCCCTTGCGGACGAGCATCGCGTGCGGGTGTTCAGCCATGGCAATCGCCACCTTTCCCAGTTCGGCGCCAGAAGGCTGATACGGACGATTCTCCTCCCCCGAGCTCCTACCGGCCCCCGGAGCGGGCCGCCCGCGCGATCGTCACGACTGCCTTCTCCAGGGCGTACTCGGGATCGTCACCGCCGCCCTTCACTCCCGCGTCGGCCTCGGCCACCGCCCGCAGCGCGACGGCCACGCCGTCCGGTGTCCACCCCCGCATCTGCTGTCTGACCCGGTCGATCTTCCAGGGCGGCATGCCGAGCTCCCGGGCGAGATCGGCCGGCCGGCCGCCGCGCGCGGAGGACAGCTTGCCGATGGCCCGCACGCCCTGGGCGAGCGCGCTGGTGATCAGCACGGGCGCGACGCCGGTGGCCAGCGACCAGCGCAGCGCCTCCAGCGCCTCCGCCGCCCGCCCCTCCACCGCCCGGTCGGCGACGGTGAAGCTCGACGCCTCCGCCCGCCCGGTGTAGTACCGCCCGACGACCGCCTCGTCGATGGTCCCCTCCACATCGGCGACCAGCTGGGAGACGGCCGAGGCCAGCTCCCGCAGATCGCTGCCGATGGCGTCGACGAGCGCCTGGCACGCCTCGGGCGTGGCCGACCGGCCCGTCACCCGGAACTCCTGTCTGACGAAGGCCAGCCGGTCCGCCGGCTTCGTCATCTTCGGGCAGGCCACCTCGCGCGCCCCGGCCTTGCGCGCGGCGTCCAGCAGCCCCTTGCCCTTGACCCCGCCGGCGTGCAGCAGCACAAGGGTGATCTCCTCGGCGGGAGCCCCGAGGTACGCCTTGACGTCCTTGATCGTGTCGGCGGACAGGTCATGCGCGTTGCGTACGACCACGACTTTGCGCTCCGCGAAGAGCGACGGGCTGGTCAGCTCGGCGAGCGTGCCGGGCTGCAGCTGGTCCGAGGTCAGGTCACGTACGTCCGTGTCGGCGTCGGCGGCTCTGGCGGCGGCCACCACCTCCTGCACGGCACGGTCGAGCAGGAGGTCCTCCTGGCCCACGGCAAGGGTCACCGGGGCGAGAGGGTCGTCGTTTGCAGTCTTCCTGGCCATCCCCGAAAGCATCCCACGAGCCACTGACAACGCGGCCGAGGTAGGCCTGGGGCCGAGGTAGGCCTGGGGCCGAGGTTACGACTGGGGCCGAGGTACGACTGGGGCCTCTTACGGCTCCTCGCGCCAGCCTTCCCACTCCCCCGCGAACGCGTCCAGCGCCCCCGCGTCGAGCAATTCCGCCTCGTCCCCGACCAGGACGAGCCACTGCGCGTCCTCCGCGTCGTCCTCCCCGGCCAGGGCGTCCCGGACGATCCTCGGCTCCTCACCCACGCCGAACCGCTCCCCGAGTGCCTGGGCGGCCTCCTCGGCGGCCTCGCGGTCGGGCAGCACCAGCACATGTCTCACATCGCTCACGGCCCCATTTTCCGGCACGCGCGGCAGCGGTCGTACCGCAGATCAGCTCGTCGGCACGGTCAGGCACCCGGCGCGGTCACGCATCCGGTCCGGTCAGGCCTCGGTCCGGTCAGGCCGTCGGTGCGGTCAGGCCTCGGTCCGGTCAGGCCTCGGTCCGGTCAGGCCTCGGTCCGGTCAGGCCGTCGGTGTGGTCTGCACGATCTGCACGTCCAGCTCGATGCTGATGCTGGGGCCGACCACCGCGATGCCCCGCGTCAGCATCGTCTGCCAGCTGACGGTGAAGTCGTCCCGGTGCAGTTCGGTCCGCGCCCGGCAGGCCGCCCGCACCTCGCCGCCCATGCCGTTGCCGACCCCGAGGTACTCCGTGTCGAGCGTGACCGTCCGCGTCACACCGTGCAGCGACAGCGCCCCGGTGACGGCCCACCGGCTGCCGCCCTTGTGCACGAACCGCTCGCTGTAGAACTCGAGCGTCGGGAACCGCACGACGTCCAGGAAGTCCCCGGACCGCAGATGGTCGTCCCGCATCCTGACGTTCGTGTCGATGGACGCAGCGTCGATCACCACGTGCATCGCCGACTGCTCCATCCGCTCGGCGATCCGCACCGCCCCCGCGAACGAGTTGAACCGCCCGTGGATCCGGGCGAGCCCGATGTGCCGCGCGGTGAACCCGATCGACGAATGCGTCGGCTCGATCTCCCAGTCCCCCGGCGGCGGCAGTTCCGGAGGCCGCGCGACCTGGAGCATCACATCGCCGAGCGAGGCCAGCGCGTTCTCCCCGACCGTCGCCGTCGCCCGGTAGGGCGTGTACCCCTCGGCGGACACCGCGAGCCGGTACTCCCCCGCCGGCACGGTCGTCATGAACGCCCCGAAGGGATCCGTGCCGCCGCTGACGACATTGCGTCCCATCGCATCGCTCACCGCGAACTCCGCATGCGGCACCGGCTCGTTGACCGGATCGAGGATCCGGCAGCTCAGCACGCCGGCGTTCGGCGGGGTGTGGACCGCCGCGAGAGGGCTCGTCCGCTGCATGCGGTTCGTACGGTTTCCCAGCCAACGGCCGAACATATACGACACCCCCGCGCGACTTGACATCACTTGTTGCCGAAGAAGCATTCGATCACCGATGCGGCTTTCGAGGCAAGACAAGCCCACCTCACGGGAAACAAGCACATGTGCCGGTACTACGCACGAGTAGCCCATTGTGGCCGGAATCCACCCCTCGGATCGCAGACCTCACTCCACCGTCCTCCCCGTTGCCCGTACCGTCGGCACCCGCTCCAACTCGATCCCGAACCGCTCCCGATACACCGTCAACACCTCGTCGTCGCCCGTCAGTTCACTCTCCTCACTCGCCCCGTCGACGGACGTCGCCTTGAACCGGCGTCCGCTGAGCGTGATCCGCCCTCCGTCCTCCGTGACCCGCGAGCAGATCAGCGACTTCGTGAAGTGCGACTCCGGCGAGGTGCTGTGCCACCAGGCTCCCGCCACGAAGTCCCCCAACACCCGGGGCCGCAGCTCCAGTCGGTACACCGACGCCCCGTCGCACACGACGTCCAGGTCCCGCGCCTCCGCCGGAGCCAGGGCCGGCCCCGGCCCCGAACTCGGCCCCGAACTCGGACTCGGTCTCGGACCCGAACTCGGCCCCGGCCCCGAACTCGGACTCGGACTCGGTCTCGGTCTCGGACTCGGACCCGGACCCGGACTCGCCTCGACGATCCGGAACACCCCGCCGGGATCCTCCTGCTCGTCACGGTGCCCCCACCGGAGCGGGTAGTGGCTGTGCGCCCCGAACCCGACATCGGCCAGCCACTCGCCCGCGTCCACCGTCCTCACCAGCAGCGCGAGATGGTCGTACGGAATCCCGAGCCGCCCCTCCTCCCCGTACACCCGCGCCGCCAGCAGCGTGACCTCGAACCCCAGCGCCGCCAGCAGCGCGCCGAACGCCCCGTTCAGCTCGTAACAGAACCCGCCCCGCCGCGCCCCGACGACCTTCTCGACGAGCCGCCTCTCCTCCAGCACGATCCCCTCCCCGAGATGAACCGACAGGTTCTCGAAGGGCACCGCCCTCAAATGCCGCACATGCAACTCACGCAGCAGATCGACAGTGGCGGTGGCGACGGGGCCCGTGGCGACGGGGGTGGTGCCGACGGAGGCCGTCGCGACGGGGGTGGCGGGCCTTGCCGGGGGCTCGACGCCGATGCGGCGCAGATAGTCATCGACCAGTCGGGCGTCGAGCCGGGCAGCGGAGGGCTGGGCGACCGAAGGCTGGGCGACAGAGGGCTGGGCGACGGAAGGCTGGGGCGCTTCTTCGTCGGCCTGTGCGGGATTCATGCCCTCAGTCTCGCGCCACCCGCAGCTCCCCGCCCGCGTCCGCGACGACCGCCAGCGCCCCGTCCCGGTCCGTCCGCAGCACCACCGCGCCTCCCGCCCGCAGCGCCGCGACCGTGCTGGGCGCAGGGTGACCGTACGGGTTGTCCGCACCGCACGAGATCAGCGCCAGCCGTGGTGCCACCGCCCGTATGAGGTCCGGATCCTGGTAGGCCGAGCCGTGATGCGCCACCTTCAGCACGTCCACGCCACGCACCAGCGAGGCCGCCGACGATCGCGCCAGTGCCTGCTGCGCAGGGGGTTCGAGGTCGCCGAGCAGCAGCATCCGCAGCCCGGCCGTCCGCACGAGCAGCGTCACGCTCGCGTCGTTCGGCCCGTCCGGTTCCGGCACCGGGTCGGGTGGCGGCCACAGCACCTCCCAGTCCAGCGCACCGATCCGCCGCCGCTCCCCGGCCACGGCCCGCGCCATCGGAACGCCCCGCGCCGCCGCCTCCTTCCGTACGAAGTCCACCTGGTCCACGGGCTCCTCGAACCCCGTCGTCTGGATCTCGCCCACCGCCCGGCCACGCAACACCCCCGGCAGCCCGGCGACGTGGTCGGCGTGGAAGTGCGTGAGCACGACCAGCGGCACCCGGGTGACGCCGAGCGAGCGCAGGCAATGGTCGACCAGCGTCGGATCAGGCCCGGCGTCCACCACGACCCCGGCCCCGTCGCCCGCCGCGAGGACGGTCGCGTCGCCCTGGCCCACGTCGCACATGGCCAGCCGCCAGCCCGGCGGGGGCCAGCCCGTGAGCACTCTGGTCAGCGGCAGCGGTTGCACCACCACGAGCAGGAGCAGCACCCCGCAGAGCCCGCACAGCCACGGGTGCCCCGACAGTCGCCGCCCGAGCACCACCACCCCTCCCGTGACGAGTGCGAGCAACAAGGCACCGCCCCAGCTCCCCGGCCAGTCCACTCCCCCGCCGGGCAGCGCCGCCCCGGCCCGTGCCACACCCGCGATCCACCCGGCCGGCCAACTCGCGCACCATGCCAGTGCCTTGGCCACCGGCATCGCCACCGGCGCCGTCGCCAGCACCGCGAAACCCAGCACCGTCGCCGGCGCGACCGCGAACTCCACGAGGAGGTTGCAGGGCACCGCCACCAGACTGACCCGCGCCGACAGCACGGCGACGACCGGCGCACACAGCGCCTGCGCGGCTCCCGCCGCCGCCAACGCCTCCGCGAGCCGCGGGGGTACCCGGCGTCGTCGCAGCGCCGCGCTCCACCGCGGTGCCAGCGTCAGCAGGGCCCCGGTGGCCAGGACGGACAGCAGGAACCCGTAGCTCCGGGCCAGCCACGGGTCGTACAGCACCAGCAGCAGCACCGCTGTCGCCAGCGCCGGGATGAGAGATCTGCGGCGGCCCGTCGCGAGGGCGAGCAGCACGATCGCCCCGCAGGCCGCCGCCCGCAGCACACTGGGGTCGGGTCGGCACACGACCACGAATCCGAGAGTGAGCGCTCCACCGAGCAGCGCGGTCGTCCGCAGAGGGACACCGAGACGAGGTGCCAGGCCGCGGCGCTCCACCTGCTGGGCCAGCCCGGGCGGGCCGAGGAGCAGGGCGAGGATGATCGTGAGGTTGCTCCCGGAGACGGCGAGGGTGTGGGCCAGATCCGTCTCTTTGAAGGCCTCGTCCAGTTCGGGGGTGATCCGCGAGGTGTCCCCGACGACCAGCCCGGGCAGCAGCGCCCTCGCGTCCGCCGGCAGCCCCTCGGTGGCCGTCCGCAGTCCCGCCCGCAGCCGCCCCGCCAACCGCTGCGCGGCCGACGGTTCCGCGACCACCGACGGCGCCGCACGATCCCGCACCCGCAGCACAGCCGCGATCCGGTCCCCTCGAGCCAGCGCGGGCACCAACCGCCCGGTCACCCGCACCCGGGTGGACGGCAACAACCCGAGCCACGACGATCTGGCCGTCACCCCTGGTCCCGGCCCACCCCCGGACACCACCCGGCCGACAGCCTCCGCAGGCCGCCCACCCCGAGACGCATCCCGGCCGTCGAGCCCCGCCCGTCGGCCACCCGTGCCCGAGCCCGGCCCGACGTCCACGATCACCAGCACCGGAGCCCGTGTCGTCACGGCCGTCCGGGCCGCGCCCTCGACGCTGCGCACCTGGCCCTCGATCAGGACCGAGTCCGGGGTCACGTGGTCCCCTCTGACCCTGGGCCGGGTGAGCCGTGGATCGGAGGTGATCTCGACCTCGGCGGTGACCGTGGCGTACTCCCGTGCCAGCGCCGGCACCGGCCCCCGGCGCAGATCGGCCCCGTGCAGCCCGGCCGACGCGGCAGCCGCGCCCACGCAGAGCAACGACGCGGCGACAGTGACCCGGGGCCAGGCGATCCGGCTGCCCACACCACCCCGCGCGCGGCCCCGCCGCACGATCAGCAGGGCACCGGCGGTCACCAGGCAGGCGGCCACGATGCCGCCCACCAGCCCTGGCGGCGCGTCCAGCGTCAGCGCGGCCGTCGCCCAGGCCGCGAGCGCGGGTGGCACGAGCCGTAGATCCACCGGCCCTTCCTGGCGCGGGTTGGCGTCACCCAACCGCTTACCGGAATCCGCGTGCACGGTTCGGCGGATACGGGAGCCGGGCGTGCCCCGGACGCCGATGCCCTCGGGGGCCTCCCCGGCCCTCGTCGCGGGGTTCCCGACCCCAGGGACGGCGTGCTCAGCGTCGTCGGACCTCATGGCCGCACGAGATTCCGCAGGTCGGCGAAGCGCCGCTCGCCGATGCCGTTGACCTCGCGCAGTTCGTCCACCGATCGGAAACCGCCGTGTTGTGCCCGGTAGTCGACGATGTGCTGTGCCAACACGGGTCCCACGCCCGGCAGGGTGTCGAGCTGATCCACGGTGGCCGTGTTGAGAGAGACGGGGGCCGGCGGCCCGGCTCCCGCCCCCACACCGACGGAACCCCCCGCTCCCGCCCCGACAGCCCCGGCCGGCGCGGGTCCGCCGACGACGACCTGCTCCCCGTCCACGAGGAAGCGCGCACGATTGAGACCGTCGGTGTTGGTGCCGGGCCGGACTCCACCGGCCGCGCCCAGCGCGTCGACGACACGTGAACCGGCCGGGAGCCGGTGGATCCCGGGCTTGCGCACCTTGCCGCTGACGTCCACGACGATCTCGGCCCCGGCCGTACTCCCCAGGCCCGCCGACGGTCCGGCGGAGGCCGCCGGCCCGGCCGCCGAGCTCTGCTCGTCCGCCGGGTAGGGGGCCACGGCTCGCACCACCTCCGGTGCCCGCACCGGCTCGGCCCGTCCCACCCAGAAGTGCTGCACGGCGAAGGCAGCGGCGGCGACCAGCAGCACCGTGAGCGCGACCACGCTCCTGCGCTCCAGTCCGCAGCGCGCCTGCAACCACACCGGCAACCGCTCCCGCAGCGCACACCCCGCCCGCGTCTGCCAGCCCCCCGCGCCACGAGGACCTACCCCCTCACCCCCCTCATCGACATCATCGGACCGCACACCCACACCGCCGGCCCCACCACCGTCCACCGCATCGACTCCCCGCAAGGCATCAGCCGAAGCCACCACCGCTCCCGACCCGCCCGCAGCCACCGCAGATGCCGGAGCCACCACCGCCTCCGGAGCCACCACCGGCTCCGCAGCCACCACAGCCTCCGACGCCACCGCCGTGCCCGACGCCGCCGACGCCCCCTCAGCCACCGGCGTTTGCACCGCGCCCCGCGTACCTCGCGCACCCGCCCCTCCGACAGGCACAGCGCCCTCACCCGGCGGCGGCCCCGTCCCCGACTCCCGTCGCATCCGGGCCCGTTCGGCGAACAGCGCCTCCGCCCGGCGACGGATCTCCTCCGCCGAGGCGTCACGGTGTCGGACCCGGCCGCCGCCAGGTGCGCGGAGCTGGCGGGAACGGCCGTCGGAGCCGGGGCCCCGTCCGGGGCCACTGGTCGCGTTCGTGCTGTGTGAGCGTGATCGAAGTGCCATGCGACGAGGATCGGACACTTCGCCGAACCGCGATGATCTTGCTCAATTTCCGGGGATTACCGCCCAGTTGTGGATAACTCCTTCACCCTCCCGGGTGAGGGAGGCCCTCAACGCGGCGAGACCACAACCCCGAGCAGTCCCGGCCCGGTGTGCGCCCCGATCACCGCTCCGACCTCGCTCACGTGCAGATCGACGAGCCCGGGCACGCGTGACCGCAGACGGTCCGCGAGAGCGGACGCCCGGTCGGGAGCAGCGAGATGGTGCACGGCGATGTCGACGGGCGCGCTGCCCGCCCGGTCGACCCCGAGTTCCTCGAGGCGGGCGATCGCCCTCGACGCCGTCCGCACCTTCTCCAGGAGGTCGATGCGCCCTCCGTCCAGTTGGAGGAGCGGCTTCACCGCGAGCGCGGAGCCCAACAGGGCCTGCGCGGCGCCGATCCGGCCGCCGCGGCGCAGGTAGTCCAGGGTGTCGACATAGAAGTAGGCGGAGGTGCCGGCCGCCCGCTTCTCCGCCGCGGTGACCGCCTCGTCGACCGTGCCGCCCGCCTCGGCGACCTCGGCCGCCGCGAGGGCGCAGAAGCCGAGTGCCATCGCGACCATGCCGGTGTCCACCACCCGTACCGGCACCGGCGCCTCACGCGCCGCGACGACCGCCGCGTCGTACGTGCCGGACAGTTCGGCGGAGAGATGGAGGGAGACGATGCCGGTGGCGCCGGACTCGGCGACCTTGCGATACGTCTCGGCGAAGAGCTGCGGGCTGGGACGCGAGGTGGTGACGGGTCGTCGCTTCTGCAATGCCTGCGCGAGGGAACGGGTCGAGATCTCGTTGCCCTCTTCAAGGGCCTGGTCGCCGAGGACGACGGTCAGAGGCACCGCTGTGATGCCATGGCGCTCCATCGTCCGCTGCGGCAGGTAGGCCGTTGAATCCGTGACGATCGCGACATGGCGGGACATGACCTGGAGGTTACCTGGCGTAGCCCCTGTACGGCAGCCCGGCTCCTCGCAGCCGGCCCGCCCTTGACCGAATCAAGTACCGGCCGCACAGCGCCCGCCCAGGGGCCGCCTCAGGTGGTGCTCTCGGGGCGCGGCTTCTTCTGCCAGGGGTAGGTCGGACGCGCCGCCGGTGGGGTGATGGCGGTCCGGGTCGGCTCCTCCGCGGCGCGCGCACCGGGTGTCTCCGGCCACGTCTGCCCCGCTGCCGGGCTGCCGGCGGCGGGTGCCTCGGGCCATGAGGGCGAGGGCGGTGTCGTCGGGGCAGGCTCCGGTGTGGTCCAGTGCCGCAGGGCACCGGTCTCGACGTCGATCTGGGCGCTCAGGGAGTCGAGGTCGTCGTCCGCGAAGCGGTGGGCGCGGTCGCGGGCCGCCCAGCGCAGCGAGTCCGCCGATCCCGTGATGCGCTCGGTGCGCTCCCGCAGCGAGGGCAGCCGCTCGGTCAGCGTCGCCCGGTCCGGCTCGGATTCCAGGCGTTTGAGCTCGTCGTCCAGTTCGCGTCCGTGCGCGCTGAGTCTCTGGAAGAGGCCGAGGGACTCCTTCAGGGACTCGTCCTCGGCGACGCCCGCGTGCAGCGCGTCCTGGGTGGCCCGCATCGATGTGCGCAGCTTGAGCCGCAGCTGGGCGATCTCGCCGGCCGGTCCGAGCTGGGCGAAGGACTTGGCCCGCAGGGTGTGGTCCTCGACCGTGCGGCGGGCCTGGGTGATGGTGCGGTCGACGCCCCGCTTCGCGGCGCCGATCACCTTCACCGTGGCGTAGGCGCCGAGCGCCAGGAACAGCACGAAGAGCAGAGCTACCACTGTGATCACTGCTTCCACGAGCTCCTCCTGCGGCCGGCCACGACATATCCGGCGCCACACATGGCGCGCCGCACTCAAAACGGTAAACGACGCGGGCAGGCCCGGAGTTCCAGAAGAACCCCGAACCTGCCCGCACGAAACCCCTAGGGGGCGGCCGCGGCCGGTCTCGGCCCCTTACGCCGGGACGATGTTCACCAGCTTCGGCGCCCGCACGATCACCTTGCGGATCCCGGCGCCGCCCAGCGCGTTCACCACGGCCTCGTCGGCCAGCGCCACCTTCTCCAGCTCCTCGTCGGAGATGGCCGGGGACACCTCCAGGCGCGCCTTGACCTTGCCCTTGATCTGCACGACGCAGGTCACGCTCTCGTCCACGACGTACGCCGGGTCGGCGACCGGCAGGTCCTGGTGGACGACCGAGTCGGTGTGGCCCAGCCGGCGCCACAGCTCCTCGGCGATGTGCGGGGCCAGCGGGGCGACCAGCAGCACCAGGGCCTCGGCGACCGGGCGCGGCAGCGCGCCGCCCGCCTTGGTCAGGTGGTTGTTCAGCTCGGTGATCTTGGCGATGGCGGTGTTGAAGCGCAGGCCCTCCAGGTCCTGGCGCACCCCGTCGATCGCCTTGTGCAGGGCCCGCAGGGTGTCCACGTCGATGTCGCCGTCCTCGGCGTCGACGACGGTCACCTCACCGGTGGTCTCGTCGACGACGTTGCGCCACAGCCGCTGCAGCAGGCGGTACTGGCCCACGACGGCGCGTGTGTCCCACGGGCGCGAGACGTCCAGCGGGCCCATCGCCATCTCGTACAGGCGCAGCGTGTCGGCGCCGTACTCGGCGCAGATCTCGTCCGGGGTGACCGCGTTCTTCAGGGACTTGCCCATCTTGCCCAGCAGCTTGGAGACCTTCTCGCCCTGGTAGTAGAACGCGCCGTCGCGCTCCTCCACCTCGGCGGCGGGCACCGCGATGCCGCGGCTGTCGCGGTAGACGAAGGCCTGGATCATGCCCTGGTTGAACAGTTTGTGGAACGGCTCGACGGACGAGACGTGCCGCAGGTCGAACAGGACCTTGGACCAGAAACGCGCGTACAGCAGGTGCAGCACGGCGTGCTCGGCACCGCCGACGTACAGGTCGACGCCACCGTGCGGCTGGCCCTCGCGGGGGCCCATCCAGTACTGCTCGATCTCCGGGTCGACCAGCTTCTCGCTGTTGTGCGGGTCCAGGTAGCGCAGTTCGTACCAGCAGGAACCGGCCCAGTTGGGCATGGTGTTGGTCTCGCGGCGGTACTTCTTGGGGCCGTCGCCCAGGTCCAGGGTGACGTTGACCCAGTCCTGGTTGCGGGACAGGGGCGTCTCCGGGGACGTGTTCGCGTCGTCCGGGTCGAAGGTGCGCGGTGAGTAGTCCTCGACCTCCGGCAGCTCCAGGGGCAGCATCGACTCGGGCAGCGAGTGGGCGACGCCGTCCTCGTCGTAGACGATCGGGAAGGGCTCGCCCCAGTAGCGCTGGCGGCTGAACAGCCAGTCGCGCAGCCGGAAGTTGACGGTGCCCTCGCCGATGCCCTTGCGCGCCAGCCACTCGGTGATGCGGGCCTTGGCCTCGGCAACGGGCAGGCCGTCCAGGCTGATCTCGCCGTTCGCCGAGTTGATGATCTTCGCGTCGTGCGACCCGAAGGCGTTCTCCCAGGTCGATGTGTCGGTGCCGCGGCCGTCGGTCGGCTCGACGATGCAGTGGATCGGCAGCTCGAAGGCGCGCGCGAAGTCGAAGTCGCGCTGGTCGCCGCAGGGGACGGCCATGATCGCGCCGGTGCCGTAGCCCATCAGGACGTAGTCCGCGATGAAGACGGGGACCTGGTCGCCGTTGACCGGATTGGTCGCGTACACGCCGGTGAAGACGCCGGTCTTGTCCTTGGCCTCGGCCTGGCGCTCGACGTCGGACTTCGAGGTGGCCTGCGCGCGGTAGGCGGCGACGGCCTCGGCCGGGGTCGCGTGGCCGCCGGTCCAGACATCGTGCGTGCCCTCGGGCCAGGTGCCCGGGGTGAACTTGTCGACCAGCGGGTGTTCGGGCGCCAGCACCATGTAGCTCGCGCCGAACAGGGTGTCCGGGCGCGTGGTGAAGACGGTGATCCGCTCGCCGTCCACGGGGAAGTCGACGCGGGCGCCCTCGGAGCGGCCGATCCAGTTGCGCTGCTGCAGCTTGATGGCCTCGGGCCAGTCCAGCGCGTCCAGGTCGTCCAGCAGACGGTCCGCGTAGGCGGTGATGCGCATGTTCCACTGGCGCAGCTTGGCCTTGAAGACGGGGAAGTTGCCGCGCTCGGAGCGGCCCTCGGAGGTGACCTCCTCGTTGGCCAGCACGGTGCCCAGGCCCGGGCACCAGTTGACCGGCGCGTCCGAGGCGTAGGCCAGGCGGAACTCGCCCAGGACGTCGGCGCGTTCGGTGGCGGTCAGTTCGTGCCACGCGCGCGTGTGGCCCGGTACGGCACGCTCACCGGACTCGAACTGGGCGATCAGCTCGGCGATCGGGCGGGCCTTGTCCGCCTCGCCGTCGTACCAGGAGTTGAAGATCTGCAGGAAGATCCACTGGGTCCACTTGTAGTAGTCCGGGTCGATCGTGGCGAAGGACCGGCGCCGGTCGTGGCCCAGGCCCAGCCGGCGCAGCTGGACCTTCATGTTCTCGATGTTGGCCTCGGTGGACACACGCGGGTGCGTGCCGGTCTGCACGGCGTACTGCTCGGCGGGCAGGCCGAAGGCGTCGAAGCCCAGGGTGTGCAGCACGTTGTGGCCGGTCATGCGCTGGAAGCGCGCGAACACGTCGGTCGCGATGTAGCCCAGGGGGTGGCCGACGTGCAGGCCCGCACCGGAGGGGTACGGGAACATGTCCATGATGAACTTCTTGGGCCGGGCGGCCAGCTCGGGGTCACCGGCCAGGTCGCCCTTCGGGTTCGGCGCGGCGTACGTGCCCTCGGCGTCCCAGAAGTCCTGCCAGCGTGCCTCGATCTCGGCGGCCATGGCAGCCGTGTAGCGGTGCGGCGCGGCCTCTGCCGGGACAGCGGCGGCAGCGGGGTTCGTCTCGCTCATGGTCCTCAAAGCTCCATCGATCGTCTCTGCCAGCGGCCTGTCGTCCAGGAAACGAAAAATCCCCTCGCACAGGAGGGGACGCCGCGCCGATTCCGAACCGTCCGTTCACCGGCGGTCGGGACTGATCAGCGCGGCTCGCTAAGCAGAAGGCGTACAGCACGCATGGCGCTAGGGTACCGCAGGCCTTGAGCACGCCGCGACGCGCTTACGTATGCATGGTCGCGACAACGTTGCTGCAACCAGAATCGGTGGGCCGGAACTGAATCAAGGTCAAGGGTTACTTCGCGTAACAGTAGCTAAGGGACATCACGACAGCCACATTGTCGTTTCATAACAACGCAATAACTCAAACCTCGTACCCATCGGTATGGAGCCACTTAGAGTTCGGCAGCGGGACCGCTTTCCCGAAACTGCTCGGAGTTGCCCCCATGAACCCTCGTCGTAACAGCTCGCTCCCCAAGCCGGGTCGGTCGGCCTATGGGGCGGCGACTGCTGTCGTCCTGCTCCTCATACCCGTAGCCGTGCTGGTCGGAGGTGACCAGTTCCAAGCCTTCCTGAACTTCGGCGCGGGCGTGTTGTCCCTCGTCTCGCTCAGCTGCTCGGTGATCTGGGGCCTGGTCGCCCAGGACCGGATCTTCCTCAACACCCGCCAGCGGATCATCGGCCAGGCGGTGCACCGGACGACGGCGGTCGGCTCGATCGCGTTCCTGCTGCTGCACATCACCACGAAGATCGCGCTCGACCACACCCAGCTCATCGCCGCGATCATCCCGTTCTCGCTCGGCATCACCGGAAGCGCCGGCCTCATCGGCCTCGGCTCCCTGGCCGGCCTGTTGATGATCTTCGTCGGCATCACAGGCGCGCTGCGCAGCAACTTCGCCGCGCCCGCCGAGGTCGCCGCCCGCTGGCGCGCCATGCACATGCTGGCCTACCCGGCCTGGTGCGCCGCGCTGGTCCACGGGCTCTACGCGGGTCGCCAGGCCAAGCCGATCTTCACGATCCTGTACAGCCTGTGCCTGCTCGGCGTCATGGCCGCCCTCGCGCTGCGCGCCGCCCCGCGCCCCTTCAAGCGCCAGTTCGCCGACCGGCTCGGCTCCGTCTTCGGGGGCGCCGAGGACCGCTCCGCGATGGACGGCCTCGAGGCTTCACGCGCGCGCGTAGGCGAGACGGGCGCCGCTTCACGCGCACGCGTGGGCGAGACGGGCTCCTCCGCACTGCCCGGCTACGAGGGCCGCTCACCGCTGACCGACACGATGGGCTCCACCCGGATGAGCCCGCAGTCGTCGCCGCGGTACGACACCCCCGCCACCCCGGAGCCGGCGAACGGCTTCGCGGCCGCCTACCGCGCCGTCAACACACCCCCGCGCGGCCAGCAGCAGCCCTACGCGGCCGACCAGACGGCGCGCATGAACATGGCGTTCGACGTGCAGCCCACGGAGGCAATGCCGCGCGTCGACAACGGCGGCAGCACCTCGGGCAGTTGGCCGATCCCGTCCCCGCCGCCGGTCGGCGAGGCGCCTCCGTCGGCCTACGACCCGCTCCAGGACACGGGATTCAACATCCCGGTCTATGGCAATTCGGGCGCTCCGGGGTACGGCGGACGTGATGTGTACGACACCGGTGAGACGAACACCCAGTACGGCACGTACAACCAGAACGACACGTACAACAGCGGTCCCGCCAATGAACCAACGCCCGGCGCGTCCTTCGACGCACCGGGTTCGGGCGAACCTTGGAACACGCCTTCCGGAGGCTATAGGTGAACGAGGCCCTGCCCGACGTCCCAGAAGTCCGCGTGGTCGGCCTTCCGCAGCTCACGTCGGGCTTCGACCTTGTCGAAAGACTGGACCTGCCCATGCACCTGAAGGTGCATGGGCCGCTCGAACCCCTGGGCGGAGAAGCCCTCGCCAAGCTCTCCGAGAACATCAACCTGAAGGGCCGCGGCGGCGCGGGCTTCCCCTTCCACAAGAAGTTGCGCTCGGTCGCCGAGGCCGCGATCAAGCGCGGCGTACGGCCGGTCGTCGTCGTCAACGGCAGTGAGGACGAACCGGCCTGCCGCAAGGACACGGTGCTCATCAACCGTGCCCCGCACCTCATCCTGGACGGCGCGCTGCTGGTCGCGGAGGCGCTGGGTGCCCGCACGCTCGTGGTGGGGGTCACCCGCGAATCGACGCAGCGCTCCATGGAGGCCGCGCTCTCCGAACGCGGCCTCAGCAACGGCCGTAGATCGGCCCTGAAGGCGTTCGTCCAGCGCAACCCGATCCGCATGGTCACCGGCGCCGCCGCATCGCTGATCCGCTCCATCGACGGCGGCCCGCCGATCCCGCCCGGCCGCAAGGTCAGCGCCTCCCAGAACGGCGTCGGCGGCGCACCCACCCTGCTGTCCAACGCCGAGACGTTCGCCCAGCTGGCCATCGCCGCCCGCATCGGCCCGGAGCGCTACGGCAACACCGGCCTGTACGACGAGCCGGGCACCGTCATGCTCACGGTCTCCGGCGCGGTCGCCCGCCCGATGGTGATCGAGGTCCCCACGGGCGTGCCGCTGCGTTACGTCCTTCAGCTGGCCGGCGCCCCGCCGGTGCCCCAGGGCGTGCTGACCGGCGGCTACCACGGCAAGTGGATCGACGCGGCGACGGTCAACGAGGCGATCGTCTCCCGCAACTCCCTCGACGCGGTGGGCGGCGCTCTCGGCGCCGGCGCGATCCTGCCGATCAGCCAGGAGACCTGCCCGCTGGGCGAGTCGCTGCGCGTGGCCCAGTGGCTGGCCGACGAGAGCGCGGGACAGTGCGGCCCCTGCTACCTCGGTCTGCCGGCCGCCGCACGCGGCATGGAGGACATCATCAACGGCGGCGGCCCGGCCGCCCTGGAGGCGCTCAAGCAGGTCGCCAAGAACGTCAAGCGGCGCGGCGCGTGCTCACACCCGGACGGCTCCGCGATGTTCCTGGAGTCGACCATCAAGGCGTTCACCGACGACCTGGCCGCGCACGTCCTCGGCAATGGCTGCGGACGGCCCGTGGAGGGCGTTCTGCCGCTCTTCGAGACCGGCATGGCCCCGGCGAGCATCACGAGCGGCAGCGCGCCGGAGGAGAGCGGCTCGAGCCGCCAGAAGATCTTCGTCGACTGGACGCTGTGCCGCGGCCACGGCCTGTGCGCCGACATCCTCCCGGAGGTCTTCCAACTCGGCGCCGACGGCTTCCCGACGGTCGCCCAGGCGAAGGTGCCGCAGTACGCGGAGGCCAAGGCGCTGCGCGCGGTGCGCCGCTGCCCCGCACTGGCTCTGCGCATCGAGGAGGACACGCGCGCGCAGGCACCCGCCCGCAACCTCCCGGTCCTCTCCCAGGGCCGCGGCCGCCGCGCCCTCGGCCGCTGAACGACACGACGACATGAAGGGCCGCCCGTTCTCGGGCGGCCCTCACGTATTCGCCTGTGAACACAACAAGTCGGCAGACAACGAAAAGATCCCGCCGGATCGAATCCGATCCGGCGGGATCTGTTGTGGAGCTAAGGAGAATTGAACTCCTGACCTCCTGCATGCCATGCAGGCGCTCTACCAACTGAGCTATAGCCCCTTGCGGTGTTCCGCGGGTCTCCCCGGCGGCGACGCCAACATTACCGGCCCGGGGGGTGGACCACCAAATCGTTTCCGCCCTGTCCGGTTTCAGCCGGTATAGGAGGTCAAGCGGTGACGAACGAATAGAACCGCTTGAGCGTGCAGTGCTCCTCGAGGAGCCGGCCGTAGATCGGCTCGCCCTCCAGTTCACGGTAGGTCTCGATCGGGTCGCCTTTTATGATCAGCGCCCGCGCGCATTCCTCGCACCAGTACTGGTAGTCGGCGTTGACCGGCTCCATGTCACGGACGATCGGGGTGCCGCTGCCGCACCAGTCGCACTTTCGCCTGTGTGCACCCATCGATCAGCTCCAGCTGTGGCCGCAGGCCGTGCACACGTAGGAAATCCCGCCGTTGTCACCGAGAACCTGGGCCACATGACCGGAACCGCAGGAGGGGCAGCTGAGCCGGGTGGCCTTGTCCCGTGTCAACGCCGCTTCGGAGAGGTGGCCGACCTCTCCGAGGATGCTCGCAGGCATCGCTACTCCCTCCCGTCGGGCCGCGCCCCCTTCCGGCCGTTTGATTCTGCCACGGCCGGGCCAATACGGTCAGCGACGCCTCAGTACCAGTCCGGACACGGCACCCAGGGTCGCTGTCGCAGCGAGCGCGAACATGCATGTGAGAAGCGCTTCCGAAGAGGTATACGCCTCCCGGGCCCCAAGTGACTCAAGCCGGTTGAAGAACAGTGTGCCGAAGACCGCCACCCCGATCAGCTGCCCCAGCTGGGTGACCGTGGCGAGCAGTCCGCTGGCGTCCGCCGCGTCCTCGGGCCGCACCGCCGCCAACGCCCCGGTGAGCGTCGGGCTGAAGGCGAGCGCGAGCCCGACGCCCACGCCGGCATACGCCACGTACAGCCACGCGCTCCCGTGGCCACCGCCTTCGAAGGCCAGCCCCACCCCGGCCACGGACAGCGCGGCGAACGCGAACCCGGCCGGAATCAGGGACCGTTGCCAGGACGCGGGCCACTTACGCCAGGTCAGCCCGACCACCCCGAAGACGACCGCGGTCGGCGCGAAGGTGAGGCCGGCACGCAGCGCGCTGTAGCCGAGGCCGCCCTGGACGTGCAGGGTCAGCACGAACAGGAAGCCGCCGTTGACCGCCATGACGGCCATGACGCGCAGGACCGCGAGCCCCATCCCGGGGTGACGCAGCACACGGGGCGCGATCAGCGGGGAGCCGCCGCGACGGGCGAGCCGGGCCTCGTAGCCGCAGAACAGAACGAACACGAGCGCGCCGACGGCCAGCGACAGCCAGGACCACCACGGCCAGTCCTCCTCCTGCCCGAGCACGAGCGGCACTGTGACCAGCGAGACAGCCGCGCCAAGAAGCACCAGCCCGGGCCAGTCCAACCCGCGCGCCCCTGCACGCGCCCCTGCCACCGTCTCCTGCCGTTCCACGCCCCCGCCGCGCGGCAGGACGCGCCTGCCGACGGCCAGCAGGACGAGGCCCACCGGCACGTTCACCAGGAACACCGGACGCCAGCCGGTGCCCAGCAGATCGGCACTGACCAGAACGCCGCCCACCACCTGCCCGGCCGCCGCGCCGACGGCGAGGACCGCCGCGTAGGCGCCCAGGGCGCGCATTCGGGCGTCGCCGGTGAACGTGCGCTGGATCAGGCTGAGCACCTGCGGGATCATCACGGCCGACCCGGCGCCCTGCACCAGCCGGAACACGATCAACTCGGCGCTGCCCTGAGCCAGACCGCAGGCCAGCGAGGCAAGGGTGAAGAGAGCGAGCCCGACGAGGTGGACCCGGCCGTGCCCGAACCGGTCGCCGAGGCGCGCGCCGGTGATCAGCAGCACGGAGTACGTGACGGCGTACCCGGCGACGACCAGCTGGAGGTCCGCGCCGGAGGCGTTGAGGTCGGAACCGATCGTGGGGGCCGCGACGTTCACGATGAAGACGTCGAGCAGTGCCATGAACTGGGCTCCGAGCAGGACCGCCAGCAGCCGCCGAGACCGGTTGTCAGTGCCAGGGTCTTTACTGGCAGCAGGAGTTGAATCGGGTGGAACGGGCGCGGGGACCGGGCTCGTCCGGGGTGTCGTCGTCATGCCGACGAGCGTGACGGGGATCCGGTACGGGTGCCGAGAGCCCGCTGATGCTGGTACTGACAGCACCTGGCAGGGGACGGGTGGGAGATCGACCATGGGGGACGTGACGATGGGGGACGTGACGATGGGCACACGAACCGGCAGGCGGACAACGGCAGGGGCCGAGGCGGCAACGGGGAAGCAACCCGGGCCGGGGGCCACGCACCGGCGCCGGCCCGAGCTGGCCGCCTTCCTGCGCAGCAGGCGGGCCCGCGTGACACCGGGCGACGTCGGAATGGCGCCCGGGCTGCGGCGCCGCACTCCGGGGCTGCGGCGCGAGGAGGTCGCGCAGCTCTCGGGCGTGGGCGTCACCTGGTACACGTGGCTGGAGCAGGGCCGGCCGATCAACGCCTCCGCGCAGGTCCTGGACGCCGTGGCGCGCACGCTGCGGCTCGACCCGCCGGAACGGGAGCACCTGTACCACTTGGCGGAGGTGCCCTGCACATCGGCGCCGGAGGCCCTGGTGCAGAGCGTGGGCCCGGAGATCCAGGACATCATCGACACCCTGGCGCCCCGGCCGGCGGTGGTCTACAACTCGCGCTACGACATCCTCGCCGCCAACCCCGTCTACCACGATCTGTTCATCGCTCCGACGGCCGAGCCCGCCTCCCGGGTACCGTGCAACGCCCTGTGGCGGCTGTTCACGGTGCGGGAGGAGGACAGCCCGCTGGTGTTCCGGGACAAGGAGCTGCCGGTGATGGTGGCGACCCTGCGGGCGTCGTACGGACTGCATGCCGGCGAACCCGTCTGGGAGGACTTCATACGCAGGCTGTCGGAGGCGAGCCCGCTGTTCGCGCGACTGTGGGCGTCCGGTGACGTGGCGGAGCCCGGCAGCCGCGTGAAGGTCTTCCGGCACGCGGCGGTGGGCGAACTGAGGATGACGTCCACGTCGCTGTCGATCAACGGAATGCCGGAGTGCCGGATCGTCGTCTACACGCCGAACGACGAGGAGACGGAGCGGCGCGCGGCCTGGCTGCGAACGGAGGCAACAGAAGATCCCGCCCCTTGAGGGACGGGATCTTCGTGAAGCGATCTCAACCGATCTCAATCGATCTTTGACAAACTCAACAGAGTGTCGACCGACCGGACGATCAGTGGAGCTAAGGAGAATTGAACTCCTGACCTCCTGCATGCCATGCAGGCGCTCTACCAACTGAGCTATAGCCCCTTGTCCCATGCGACCGAAGTCGTATGGTGTTTCGCCCCGCTCGGCGGGGCGAACAAGAAGAACTTTAGCCTGCGACCTGCCGGAAAGTGAAATCCGGGTCCCGGCGGCCCGACGGCGCTCAGTCGTCGTCGCCGAGCACCGGCTCGGGCAGGGTGCCGGCGTTGTGCTCGAGCAGCCGCCAGCCTCGAGCGCCCTCGCCGAGGACGGACCAGCAGCAGTTGGAGAGACCGCCCAGGCTCTCCCAGTTGTGGGCCTCCAGGCCGAGGAGACGGCCGATGGTGGTCCGGATGGTGCCGCCGTGGCTGACGACGACGAGCGTGCCGTCCTCGGGCAGCTTCTCGACGTGCCGCAGCACGACGGGGGCGGCCCGGTCGGCCACCTCCGACTCCAGTTCGCCGCCGCCCCGGCGGACGGGCTCACCGCGCTTCCACGCGGTGTACTCGTCGCCGTGGCGGGCGATGATCTCGTCGTGCGTCAGCCCCTGCCAGACGCCCGCGTACGTCTCGCGCAGGGCCTCGTCGTGGGTCACCTCCAGGCCGGTCAGCGCGGCGAGCTCGGCGGCCGTGTCGGCGGCCCGCGACAGGTCCGAGGCGACGATCGCGTCGGGCTGGAGGGAGGCGAGCAGCCGGGCGGCGCGGCGGGCCTGGGCCACGCCGGTCTCGGTCAGCTCGACGTCCGTCGTGCCCTGGAAGCGGCGCTCCACGTTCCAGGCGGTCTGGCCGTGCCGCCAGAGGATGACGCGACGGCCGCGGCCCGGCTCGCGGGCGGCGGTCTCCGCGGGGGCGGTCATCGCAGCTCCCCGTACCCGGCGGCGTCTTCCTCCTCGGCCTGCAGCTTGGCGTGCTCCTGGGCCTTGCCGCGGGTGGCCTTGGCGTCGGCGGGCAGCTCCAGCTCGGGGCAGTCCTTCCACAGCCGTTCCAGCGCGTAGAAGACACGCTCCTCGCTGTGCTGGACGTGGACGACGATGTCGACGTAGTCGAGCAGGATCCAGCGGGCGTCGCGGTCGCCCTCCCGGCGGACGGGCTTGGTGCCGAGCTCCTTCTGGAGGCGCTCCTCGATCTCGTCGACGATCGACTTGACCTGGCGGTCGTTGGGCGCGGAGGCCAGCAGGAAGGCGTCCGTGATCGACAGCACGTCGCTGACGTCGTAGGCGATGATGTCGTGCGCGAGCTTGTCTGCGGCCGCCTGTGCGGCGGCGGTGATGAGCTCGATGGAGCGGTCGGTGGCGGTCACTACGTGGCTTTCCCTAGGCGGACACTTGTCCCCAAGGGTCTCACGGACCGCCGACGGCACCCCACGTGATGGAGGGATCACACGGGTCACTCGGTCGAGGTGGGCTTGTAGTCCTCGCCCAGGACGACCGCCACGTCGGCGTTCGCGGCGACGGCTCCCTTCTTCACGACGCTGTCGTCCAGGCCCAGGGTCTTGGCCACCTCGGTGGCGTTCTCCTTCTCGGCGGCGTCGGCGTAGAGCACCTGCGAGGCGGCCTTCGTGCCCGTCGGCGTACCGGCATCCAGGAAGGTGAAGCCACCGTTGAGGAGCACCACGCGCGCGTCCTCGGTGTTGGCCTTGGTGCCGCTGGCGTTCTGGAAGGAGACGCTGACGGCCGCGTCCTTGTCGGGGCTCTTCGCGGCGCCGCCGAGGACGTCCTTGACGACGCTCGCGCCGGCCTCGGCGCTGAGCGTGCCGTCGGTCTGGACGGGCAGCAGAGCGGTCTTGTAGTCGCCGCCCTTGGCGAGGTCGGCGAGCTTGGCGAGGAAGGCGCCGAGGTCCTTGTCGGTCAGCGACGGGTCCAGGATCTGCGCCAGGGTCTGCACGGTGACGGTGGCGCCCTGCGCGTCGGAGGACACCTTGCGCAGGATGCCCTGCATGACCTGGCCGAACCGCTCCAGCTGGGCGTTCTGAGCCTCGCCCGCGGCACGGTAGGTGGCGTAGGCGACGGCCATCTTGCCGCTGAGGGTCTGGTCCTCCCCCTTGCTGACGAGCGCGGCCGCGCCCTTCTTGGCGTCCGGGTCGGGCACCGCGGTGTCGGTGTCGACCTCGATGTTGCCGACGAGGTCGACGAGGTTCTGGAGGTAGGGCGTGTCGAGCCGCCAGGTGCCCTCGATGTCGGTGCCGAGCACCGTGTCCAGCGAGTCGCGGGTCCCGGCGGAGCCGTCGTCGTCGACGGACTTGGCGAGGGTCGTGGTCGTGCCGTTGTCGTCCGTGATGACGAGGGAGTTGGGGAGCAGGACCGTGGTGGCCTGCTTGGTCGTGGTGTTGTCCACGAGCAGCACCGTGGAGGTGCCTCCGGCGGCGGTGTCGTGCAGGTGGACGACTACCACGTCCCGCTTCTGGGCGGCGGTGGCGGTCGTGGCGCCCTTGTCGGAGTCCGAGGACGACGACAGGCCGGGCAGCTTCCCGGCGTACGCGAGGTAGCCCACTCCGCCGACCGCGACCAGCGCCAGGACCACGCCGAGGGCGACGATGCGGCTACGGGCCCGGCGCTTGGCCTCCTCGCGGCGCTCGGTGCGGTTCTCGGTGAAGTTCAGCCAGTCGATGACGTCCTCGGAGTCGCCGTCGGGCTCCTCCACGAACGCGAACTGCTCGGTCTGGTACTCCCGTCGGGGCTGCCCGGGAGCATCGGACCTACCGCGCGTGTCAGCCGCCGCGTCACCGCCGTCGCTGTCGGCCCCGACCGCGGACTCGGCCCCCGACTCGGGCTCGACCGGGCCGGCCTGCTGCGGGATGTAGGCGGTCTGCTCGGCGACGCGGGGCTGCTCGACCCGGGACTGCTGTCCGCCGACGGCGGTCTGCCCGTAGGGGTCGTACGGGGCCTGTGTCGCGGTGCCATAGGGGTCGTACGCGGGGGTGGTCGGCTGCTGACCGGTGTCGTACGGGTCATAGCCGGGCGTCTGCTGCCCGCCCGTGTCGTACGGGTCGTAGCCGTACCCCTGCCTGCCCTGCTGCCCCTGCCCCTGCCCCTGGTACGGCTGCTGGCCCTGGTGCTGCTGCCCGTACGGGTCGTAGGACGGCTGCGGCACCTGCTGGGGCGGGATCTGGACCTGCCGGTAGACGGGCTGCCCGTACTCGTCATAGCCGACGAGTTCGTACTGGTCGGCCCCGTATCCCGCGTCGTATCGGTCGTTCACCGGTGCCCCTCTCGGCTCACTCGCCGCGGTACAGCTCGCGCTTGTCGATGTAGCGCACGACTCCGTCGGGCACCAGATACCAGACGGGGTCGCCCTTGGCGACTCTCGCACGGCAGTCCGTCGAGGAGATGGCGAGAGCGGGAACCTCGACGAGCGAGACGCCGCCCTCGGGCAGTCCGGGGTCCGTGAGGTTGTGCCCGGGCCGGGTGACGCCGACGAAGTGCGAGAGGGAGAACAGTTCCTCGCTGTCCCGCCAGGTCAGGATCTGTCCCAGGGCGTCGGCGCCGGTGATGAAGAAGAGGTCGGTGTCGGGGTTGAGGGCCCGCAGATCGCGCAGGGTGTCCACGGTGTACGTGGGGCCTCCGCGGTCGATGTCGATGCGGCTGACCGAGAACTGCGGGTTCTCGGCGGTCGCGATGACCGTCATCAGGTAGCGGTCCTCGGCCGGGGAGACGCTGCGGTGCGTCTTCTGCCACGGCTGACCGGTCGGGACGAACACGACCTCGTCCAGGTGGAACTGCGCGGCGACCTCACTGGCCGCCACGAGGTGTCCGTGGTGGATCGGATCGAACGTCCCGCCCATGACGCCGAGGCGGCGCTTGCCCGGGTTCCGTGGGCCGGTAGGCATGTCCTGCTCTCCCATGCGTGCAGACCCTACCGGCCGGGCCCAAGGGCCCCGGCCGGCGGTTGCCCGGAGCGTCCCGCTATGCCGGACTGGCCGTCGGTGAACACGTGATGTCTCAGTGGTCGCGAGGTCTCAGCGGTCGCGGTTGAAGCGGGTGGTGATCCACAGCAGGAGCAGCAGGATGAGGAATGCGCTGCCGCCGGTGACCAACGGGTCGAGGCTCTCGTGGTTGCCACCGTGCTCTTCGCCCTCGGCGGCGAGGGTGACCAACTGGGCGGCGGCGCTGTGGAGGCTCATCTTCGGCAGTACCTATTCGGTGAGGGCGGGATAAAGACGTCGGCCCATCGTAAGCGGGAGGCTCGGCGGCGATCACGCCGACTCCGCCATTGGGAACCTTCCCGCCGGCTCAGTCGTCCTTCCGCTTGTAGCCCCGCAGCAGGAACCAGGCGGTGAGCACACAGCCCAGGACCATCACGATCAGTACGACGCGGAGCAGATTCCCCGCCCCCTGCTGTTGGGCGGCGCCGACGGCTTCGGTGAGCCAGGCGGCTGCGGGGTGGTGCTCCATGGCGCGGGACTCCTTCGGTGTAGTGCCCGTCCAAGGTAACTCCGCCTAGGCTGGGCTCTGCTTCGGGGGCGCAAAGGACCGCACAAGGTCCGTAAAGGGTCATGTAAAGGCCACAGAGACGCACATGGGGGAAGACATGTCCGACGACGGCCACGAGCAGGACGGCACCGGTCACGAGAACGTGCCGAGCAGGCAGCGCAGGCGCTTCCCGGGGATCTCCTCCCGTGCGTACGAGCATCCGGCGGACCGCTCCGCCCTGGTGGCGCTGCGCAAGCTGAGCGGTTTCGACACGGTGTTCAAGGCGCTCAGCGGGCTGCTGCCCGAGCGAAGCCTGCGGCTGCTGTTCCTGTCCGACTCGGTGCGGGTCTCCGACCAGCAGTTCACGCACCTCAACGACATGCTGCGGGACGCCTGTTACATCCTGGACCTGGAGAAGGTCCCGCCGATGTACGTCACTCAGGACCCGCAGCCCAACGCGATGTGCATCGGTCTGGACGAGCCGATCATCATGGTCACCACCGGGCTCGTCGAGCTGCTCGACGAGGAGGAGATGCGCGCGGTCATCGGCCACGAGGTGGGCCACGCGCTCTCCGGGCACGCCGTGTACCGCACGATCCTGCTGTTCCTGACCAACCTGGCGATCCGGGTCGCCTGGATCCCGTTGGGCAACCTCGCGATCATGGCGATCGTGACAGCGCTGCGCGAGTGGTTCCGCAAGTCGGAGCTGTCCGCCGACCGCGCGGGCCTCCTCGTCGGCCAGGACCTGAAGGCCTCGATGCGCGGCCTGATGAAGATCGCCGGCGGCAACCACCTGCACGAGATGAACGTGGACGCGTTCCTGAAGCAGGCCGAGGAGTACGAGGCCGGCGGCGACCTGCGCGACTCCGTGCTGAAGATCCTCAACGTGCTGCCCCGTACGCATCCCTTCACCACCGTTCGCGCGGCCGAGCTGAAGAAGTGGGCCGAGTCCCGCGACCACCAGCGGATCATGGACGGGCACTACCCGCGGCGCACCGAGGACAAGGACACCTCGGTCACGGACTCCTTCCGCGAGTCCGCCACCCACTACGCGACAAGCGTCAAGAGCTCCAAGGACCCGCTGATGAAGCTGGTCAGCGACATCGCGGGCGGTGCGGGCGACCTGGGCGGCCGGGTACGACGCGGCTTCGGCGGCTTCACGGCCTCGGCTCCGCCGGAGGACCAGTCGCCGCGGAACGGCTCCGACGGCGCGGATCGCCCGGACGGCCCGGACGGCCCGACGGACACGCCCCCGCCCGGCAAGAGCTGACCACTCCCCCGGGCCTCCGGACCGCCGGGGCTCACAGCTTCGGTTGGGCGCTCGTGGCCAGGGCTCCGCACAAGGACGTCGCGCCGTCGGTCGCGTAGGGGTCCGTGCCGGCCGGGCCGCCCGTCTTCGCGGTCTCGCCGGCGAGCAGCGGGCGCAGGTGGTTCGTGGAGTCCTCGGCGCAGGAGAGCGGGCCGGCCTGGACGTACGCCACGACCAGCTGGACCTGGTGGGTGCGCAGATCGTCGCGGTCGAAGCGGAAGTGCAGCTCGCGGCGGACGGTGAAGAGGGAGGCCGGGGCGTCGGCGGCGGCGCCGGTGGGCCGTAGGGCGTACACGAAGGTGTGGTCCGCGGTGACCTCGAGGGTCGAGGAGTCGGTCTCGGCGGCCTCCAGCGTGCCCCGGACGCGGATCCTGCTGTCGGCCAGCTGAGCCCGGGCGGGGTCGAAGCGGACCAGCCAGCCGGTCGGCGCGTGCCGCCCGTCGGCGGTCGGGTGGCTGAAGCTCTCGTCGAACTGGTCGAGCTGGTCGGCGTCGATCAGGGCGCGCACGGGCCGCACCTGCTGCCCGGTGAGCACCTCCGGGTAGAGGGCGGAGTGCACGATGTAGTCCTTGGCCGTGGTCAGGGCGGTGACTACCTGGCTGTCGGAGAAGTGCGCGGTGCGCCGGGAGGCGGGCAGCGGGATGCCCTCGGCGCCGGTGCGGAACTGGGCGGCGGGGCTGTGCGCGAACAGCGACTCGGGGTCGGCGGCCCCGGGCACGACGCCCTGCGGGGAGAGCGGGATGACGGTCATCCGCAGGGGTTCGACGGGCCGGCGCGCGGCCGGACTCTGGTAGGGGTTGCGCAGGCCCATGTAGACGGCGGTGCCGAAGGCGATGGCGATCAGCAGGACCAGGAGCAGCGCCTGCCGGGACAGGCTCCGGCCTCGGCGCAGCGGCGGACGGGTGCGGACGGCGGGCGCGTGGTCGGCCATGCGTTCCTGCGCGGAGTACTCCTGGATACGGGCAGCGCGGACGAACGATTCGTCGAAGACGACGGATCGGTACTCGTCCTCTCCACCTCCGGGAGTGCCCTCGGGTGTCCCCTCCGGTGGGTCTCCAGGCCCGGCCATACTTTCAGAGTAGGTCGCACGGAGCCCAGGTAAACGCCCTGCTGTACGACAAGTTCTGACAGGTTCTCACCAGCTCGGGCCCACCCGCGGAGTCCTCGCACACCCCTGCGCCGCACAGGCGTTCAGGGCGTGCGCGGAGCGGCCGGGACGGGTGGCTGGGAATAGTCGGCGGAGGCGGACGGCGGCGGCACGGTCGCCTGTTCGAGACCGGTCGTGGCGGGCGGCGGCACCTGGTCCCGGCTGCTCGAGGACGCGCCCCGGTAGACCGCGGCGAAGGCCAGCGCCACCATGCCGATCCCCATGATGAGGGCGAGCATCCAGGCCACCGGGCGATGCCAGCGGACCTGCTTGCCGTAGGTCCCGGTGGTGCCGTAGCGGCGTTCCCAGGCTTCGGGGAGGTCGCCGTCCTCCAGGTCGTCGAAGTCCGGATCATGGCCGAAATCGCCGGGTCCGTCGGGGCCGTAGGCGTCGTCGTAGCGGTCGCCTCTGGCGCGGGATCGGCGGGCCTCGGCCTCGGAGGCCTCGGCTCTCGCTTCCGCGGCGGCAAGGAGGCGTTCGACGGCGGTCGGCTCGTGCACCACGGCCGCCTGTACGAAGGCCTCGTCGAAGACCACGGAGTCGAACTCTTCGTCCGACACCCCGCGGTCGTGATCGTCGTCGGGCTCCCAGCCGTCAGGGAACGGCATACCCCCCACGTCCTCCGGCACGAGTCCAGAGTAGACCTGGGGGGTCAATTTGGGCAGGCGGTAGGGAAATTCATCCGCCGGATGAGACGCCTGTCACGGCGTCCCCGAGGGGGCTCAGCGCCGTACGTGTCCGTCGCCCGTGACGATGTACTTGGTGCTGGTCAGCTCCGGGAGGCCCATCGGTCCCCTGGCGTGCAGCTTCTGGGTGGAGATGCCGATCTCCGCGCCGAAGCCGAACTGGCCGCCGTCGGTGAAGCGGGTGGAGGCGTTCACCGCCACCGTGGTGGAGTCGACCAACTGGGTGAAGCGGCGGGCGGCCTGCTGGGAGGTGGTGACGATGGCCTCGGTGTGGCCGGAGGTCCACAGCCGGATGTGCTCGACGGCCCTGTCCAGCGAGTCGACCACGGCGGCGGCGATGTCGTAGGAGAGGTACTCGGTCTCCCAGTCCTCCGGAGTCGCCTCCACGACGGTCGCCCGGGAGTCCTTGGCGTACGCCAGCACGCGCTCGTCGGCGTGCACCGTCACACCCGCCTCGGCGAGGGCGTCGAGGGCGCGGGGCAGGAACTCGGGGGCGATGTCCTGGTGGACGAGGAGGGTCTCGGCGGCGTTGCAGACGCTGACCCGGTGCGCCTTGGAGTTGATCAGGATGTCGATCGCCATGTCGAGGTCGGCGTGGGCGTCGACGTAGACGTGGCAGTTGCCGGTGCCGGTCTCGATGACCGGGACGGTGGACTCGGTGACGACGGTCTGGATGAGCGAGGCGCCGCCGCGCGGGATGAGGACGTCGACGAGCCCGCGGGAGCGCATCAGCTCGCGCACGCTGTCGCGGCCCTCGCCGGGCACCAGCTGTACGGCGTCGGCGGGCAGCCCGGCCCCGCCGACCGCGTCCCGGATCACCCGGACGAGGGCGGTGTTCGACTCGTAGGCGGAGGACGACCCGCGCAGCAGGACCGCGTTGCCGGACTTCAGGCAGAGGGCGGCGGCGTCCACGGTGACGTTCGGGCGGGCCTCGTAGATGATGCCGACGACGCCCAGCGGGACGCGGACCTGGCGCAGGTCGATGCCGTTGGGAAGGGTGGAGCCGCGAACGACCTCGCCGACCGGGTCGGGCAGCGCGACGACGTCCCGCACGTCCGAGGCGATGGCGCGCACCCGCTCCGGGGTGAGGGTCAGCCGGTCGATCACCGATTCGGCGGTGCCGGCCTCGCGGGCCTTGGCGATGTCCCGGGCGTTGGCCTCGACGATTTCGCTCGTACGGACCTCCAGCGCGTCCGCGATGGCGAGCAGCGCGTCGTCCTTGGCGGCCCGGGGCAGCGGCGCGAGGTCGGCGGCGGCCGCCTTGGCACGGTAGGCGGCGCGGGTGACCGGGGACATGGAGTCGTACGGGGAGAGCGTGGTCATAAGGGAAGCGTAGTGCGCCGCACCGGCCCCTTCACCGCTCGTTCCACACCCCGAGACCGGCATCCCGAGACCGGCGGCGACCGGCGACCGGCCCCCGGCGCCCCGAGGCGGTCAGTAGGGGTGAACCCCGACGGGGGTCGCCGGGGCCGGGCCGTAGCCCTCGGCGATGCGCTGGTGGTAGGTCTGGCGGTCGATGACCTCCAGGCCGACGATCTCCCAGGGCGGCAGCCCGGCCGTCTGGCGGTGCTCGCCCCACAGGCGCAGGGCGACGGCGGCCGCGTCGTGCAGGTCGCGGGCCTCCTCCCAGTACCGGATCTCGGCGTGGTCGCCCGCGTATCTGCTGGTCAGGAGGAAGGGGTGGTCGTGGGCGAGCTGTTCGAGAGCGCGCCGGACCTCCGTCAGCGGGGCCTCCTCGCCGGAGACGCTGAGGGTGACGTGCCACAGCCGGGGTACGTCCACGGGCCGGCCGCCCTTCGACTCGGCGACCTCCTGGGCCCGGTACCGCTCACCGGCCGCCACACTGGTCAGGGCACGCTCCTCGCCGGGCGCCCGCGACGGCGACGGCGATGTCGAACCAGCCGCACGCGACGACGTCGCACCGGTCCCGCCGGTACTCCCACGGGCCGCTGCCACCCCAGGGCGCACTCGTCTCACGACGGCCTCCTTTACGCAGCGCTCGTGCGGAATGGGTCCCGCGGTCGCCCGCCGGACTCCCGCAGCCGGTGTCCCTGAGACAAAGTTGAGCAGGCCGCACGGCTCCGTGGGGCGGTTTCACGGAACGTCCCCCACCGGTACGGACCGTTCGAGCGGGTTTACGGGTGCAGGATCACCAGGTCGTCCCGGTGGACGACCTCGCGCTCGTACTCCGCGCCCAGTTCCCGCGCCAGTTCCCTGGTCGACCGGCCGATCAGCCGGGGGATCTCCTTGGCGTCGAAGTTGACGAGACCGCGGGCCACCGCGTGCCCCGAGGCGTCCCGCAGCTCGACCGGATCGCCCGCGCTGAAGTCGCCCTCGACGGCCGCGATCCCGGCCGGCAGCAGCGACGTGCGCCGCTCGACGACCGCGCGCACCGCGCCGTCGTCCAGGGTCAGCGACCCCTGTGGGGTGGACGCGTGCTGCAGCCACAGCAGCCGGTCGGCGGAGCGCTTTCCGGTGGAGTGGAAGTAGGTGCCGGTGTCCCCGCCGGCGAAGGCGTCGGCCGCGTGGACGGCGCTGGTGAGAACCACGGGGATGCCGGCGGCGGCCGCGATCCGGGCGGCCTCGACCTTGGTGACCATGCCGCCGGTGCCGATGCCCGCCTTGCCGACGCTGCCGATCTCGACGTGCGCGAGATCCTGCGGCCCGTGCACCTCGGCGATCCGCGCGGTGCCCGGCCTGCCGGGATCGCCGTCGTAGACGCCGTCGATGTCCGACAGCAGGACGAGCAGGTCGGCGTGGACGAGATGGGCGACGAGCGCGGCGAGCCGGTCGTTGTCGCCGAAGCGGATCTCGTCGGTGGCGACGGTGTCGTTCTCGTTGACGATCGGGAACGCGCCCATCGCGAGCAGCTTGTCGAGGGTGCGGGAGGCGTTGCGGTGGTGGGCGCGCCGGCTCATGTCGTCGCTGGTCAGCAGCACCTGGCCGACGCGGACGCCGTAGCGGGCGAAGGAGGCGGTGTAGCGGGCCACCAACAGGCCCTGGCCGACGCTGGCGGCGGCCTGCTGGCGGGCGAGGTCCCTGGGGCGGCGGCGCAGGCCCAGCGGGGCGAGCCCCGCGGCGATGGCGCCGGAGGAGACGAGGACGATCTCCTTCTCTCCCCCGCTGCGGCTCTTGGCGAGAACGTCGACGAGCGCGTCGACCCGGTCGGCGTCGAGCCCGCCGGAGGCGGTGGTCAGCGACGAGGAGCCGACCTTGACGACGATCCTGCGGGCCTCGCCCACGGCCTGCCTCACCCCTGCCACCTTGTTGTTCGCCCCTTGCGTAGGTCTGATTGCCGGTTTGGCAATCTACGCGACCGGGACGGGGGCCGCGCCCGGGTTTCACCTCGCGGACAGGCCCGGCGGCGCGGCCGTTCGCTCATGCTTTGCTGACCACGCCGGACACCGAGGTCTTCTCGAACGGGATGCGGACCGATGTGAAGGCCGCGGCCCTGATCAACGAGGAGTACGACGCCTTCGTCGTGCCCCTGGCCAACGCCTTCCGGCCCACCTTCGAGCCGGGGCTGCAGCGGCTGACCCGGCTCATCGGGAAGCTGAAGATCCCGGTCGTGGTGCTGGGCGTCGGCGCGCAGTTCGGGGTGACCTACGCCCCGGAGCGGCTGAAGCCCATGGAAGGCAGCGTGCGCGCCTTCTGCGCGGCGGTGCTGGAACACAGCGCCTCCATAGGCGTGCGGGGCGAGTTCACCGAGCGCTACCTCCACGACCTGGGCTTCCGGGACGTCGAGGCGATCGGCTGCCCGTCGATGTTCCTGCACGGCGACCGGCTGCTCGTGGAGAAGAAGGCGGCGGCGCTGACCGCGCAGTCCCGGATCAGCGTCAACGGCTCGCACACGGCGGTGCGCGGCGGCGGTCTGCACAAGGTGATCACCCGCGCCCACGAGCGCTATCCGAACCTGCTCTGCATAGGCCAGAACATCAGCGACGCCAAGCAGCTGCACTGGCGGGACGTGGACTCCCCGGGCGGCCGGGTCCGCGAGATGCCGACCCACCCCGACCACCCGATGTACCGGGAGGGCAAGGCACGCGTCTACATCGACCCGGTCACCTGGATGGACGATCTGCGCGAGTTCGACTACTCGTTCGGCTCACGCACCCACGGCAACATCGCGGCGCTGCTGGCCGGCACGCCCGCGACCGTACTGGCGTTCGACTCACGCACGCTGGAGCTGTGCCGCTACTTCGAGATCCCGCACCGGCTGCTCAGCGAGGTGCCCGAGGACCTCGACCCGGCCGACCTCTACGAGAAGGCCGACTTCACCGGCCTCGCCGGCAACCACAAGGAGCGCTTCGACCGGTTCGCCGCGTTCCTGGACAAGAACGGGCTGCAGAACACGTTCACCCACGGCGACGGCGGCGCGGCCTTCGAGAAGAAGCTCCGCTCCCTGCCCTTCCCGGCGGGCCTGCGCCCCTGGAACGACACCGACGTCGCCCCGCTGACGAGCCGATTCGGCTGGCTGCACCATCGCATCGGCGCACTCGACTCCCAGAACGCCCAGTTGAAGCGAGACCTGGCGAAGAGCCGCACCGGCGCGAGAGCAGCCGCCAAGGCCGCCTCGGTCATCCCCTCGCCGTCGATCTACCGCCGCGCCAAGCGTGCCGTGGGCGACCCGCTGCGCCGCGCTCTGAAGCCGAACAAGTCCTGAAGCCGAACAGGTGGACCGCTCGCCCGCCGCTCGCACCGCCGCTGGGCCGCCTGCTCACACCGCCGCAGTGCCGCCTGCTCACACCGCCGCAGTGCCGCCCGGTCTCATGGTGCGCCGGCGGAGTCTGCCGAGCCTGCGGCGGACCTTGCGGGTGAAGCCGCGCAGCAGGGCCTCGGCGGGGTCCTTGCGCCAGCCCGGGTAGGCCTTGGCCTCGCGGGGTTCGGCGAGGTAGATCCGGTCGGGGAGGCCGGCCGCGGCGGAGCCGTAGTGCGGGTAGGCCAGGTAGAGCTGGGTGTTGCGCTTCTTCAGGACCGGGGCCGGCTTGCTCTTGGCCACGATGAACTCGAGGACGTCCGCGAGGAGGTCGGGGCGCTGCCGGGCCACCAGCTCCAGGCGCAGCCGCTCGTGGACCATGAGGCGCTGGGCGACGCCCTCGTTCCAGTACGCGTCCATGAGCGGCTTGGCCAGCTCCATCTTGGTGCGCCGTATCTCCTCGTCGTTGCGCAGGAATATGGGCCCGAACTGCGGCAGCACGGTGACGAGGAAGGGGCGGACCATGAGCACGTCACGCTTGGCGCCGGGCGGGACGAGGCGCTCCAGCAGGCCCATCAGGGCGCGCGCGGAGTCGAAGCGCAGGGTGTAGCTCCCGCTCTTCGTCACATGCTTGCCGTCGGTGCGGCCCACCAGGTAGTAGCAGGTGTAGTCGGCGACCACGGAGACTCCGTCGGCCCGCAGATACGCCTCCATGGTGAAGAGCGCGTCCTCGCCGGTCCACAGGGACTCGTCGAAGCGCATGTCGTGGCGTTCCAGGAACTCCCGGCGGAACAGCTTCTGCGCGCTGAGGGTGAACTTTATGTTGGAGGAGTAGACGTCCGTACGTTCGAGCGTCTCGCCCCACATCGACCTCGGCGGCTTGCGGTTTATGCCCTCGACCCGCCCGAGGACCACGTCCGTGCCGTTGCGGTCGGCCATGGCGACCATGCGCTCCAGGGCCTCGGCGCCGAGCCGGTCGTCGGCGTCGAGGAAGAAAACGTACCGCCCGGTGGCCTTGGCGAGGCCTACGTTGCGCGGGCCGCTGGGGCCCCCGGAGTTCTCCTGCCGGATCACGGTGACGGACAGCGGGACGCGGGCGGCGAACTCCTCCAGGTACTCCCCGGTGCCGTCACCGGAGCCGTCGTCGACGGCTATGACCTCCAGGCGCGCGGGATCCAGGGTCTGTGCCTCGACGGACGCCAGGCACTCGACCAGGTACGGCATCGCTTCGTACGCCCCGATGACCACCGTGACGTCAGGCTGCGCAACGGACACTTTTCCCTCTCACCACGCACCGATCCTCGACAAGAACGCTCTGGATACCGGATAGACGGAGTATGAACCGAGTGGGTTGCCTGGGTTGCGACACGTGTTCTACATCACAGGATGCACGAAAAGCCGGACCCCCGGAGTGAGAACTCCGGGGGCCCGGCCGAGGAAACACGGATGTCAGGCGGTCGTCACGCCCTTGGCCAGTTCCGCCTCGTCGTCCGGCGGGCCGTCCACCGCGCCCAGCATCGCACCGGCCAGGGAGCTCGCGCCGACGTTGCGCGCCTCGGCCTTCAGCGCGAGGTCGGTGAGCGCGGTGTCGAACCGTTCCAGCGACGTGGGCTCGTCGGGCCCGAGCAGGTACTCCTTGAGCTCCTTGCGGTCCTTGGCCAGCGGATCGCCGACCGGGGCGCGCACCGCGTCCAGCAGTTGGTCCAGCTCGGTGGCGCTGTTGCCGAGGATCACGGCGGCGCGCACCGCGGTGTTCTGCTGCTTGAACTCCTCCGCGCCCAGCTCCGCGGAGTCCGTGACCGCGTACGGCTTGCCGCTCGCGATGAAGTCGGAGACCACGCTGGAGATGTCGGAGACCATCGCCTCGGAGGCGTTGAAACAGTCGTACAGACGGGGTTCGGCCCCGGTGACCACCCGGTGCTCGAAGGACGGGAAGGAGCGCCAGTAGGTCTCGTTCCACGCGGCGCGCAGCCGGGCGGCCTCCTGGTGCTTACGGACGTCGACGATGCCGTCGCGGCTCGTCACGGCCTCGTCGGCGCGCTCGTCGAAGGCCAGCGAGAGACCGTCCAGGCGGGCCTTGAGCCGGGTCAGCTCGGCCTTGGCCTCGGCCTGGGCCGCCGGGTCCGCGGTGAACCGGGGGTCGCCCGCGCGCTCGGCGGCGGCCTTCTTGACCAGGGCGATGATCCGCCGGTGCGCGGCGCCCGCCTTGGCGTTGCGCATACCGGTGAACGGGTGTGGCTTGTACACGACACGGACCGGCGGCTCGGCCTCGACCAGCTTGCGCACGATGTTCTCGCCCGCCAGCAGGAGCGAGGTGTTGCCCGGGCTGTCGTCCCAGCCCTCCCAGGTGGGCGCGTACAGGACCGTGGGCATGCGGTCGGCCGGCACGCCGTTCGACGGCCGGATCGGCGCGAGCTGCGGGCGGCCGACCTCGACGATGTCCTCGTCGCGGATGCCGACGTCGGCGATGGCGTAGCGGTCGCGGCCCGCGCGGCCGGCGGTCCACACCTCGTCGTAGACCTTGCTGAACGGGTTGACGCTGGCGACCTTGTCGCTGTCGCCGTGGCCGATGAAGACGTGCTTCATGGTCGGCACGCGCAGCAGGTGGATGTTCTTGCCGACGTTCGCGCAGTACAACGCGACCCGCACCATGGACAGGTCCATGTTCATCAGGTGCACCCCCCCGGGCACGCAGATGACAGGGACCGAGGTGGGCGCCATCCGCTCCAGGATGACGCGCTCACGCAGGATGACCAGCGGCCGGGCCTCCATCTGCTCCAGCGTCTCCAGCCACATGTTGACCTGGTAGGCGGAGTCGTCGGAGCCGGAGAAGTACAGCACCGTCTGCGGCCGGTACTCGCGCAGCCAGGCGCTGACCGTGCCCAGGACCTTGCCGGCCTTCGGCGGCAGCCGCCTCGCCCGCAGGTACGGCACCAGCGCGAGGACGTACAGCGTGCCCAGGCCCAGGGTGACGGCGATGCCGACGAACCCCGGGAGCACCGCGACCGAGTCGGCGCCGGAGCCGCTGAACGCGCACACGAGCAGGCCCACGACGGCCGCGAGGTCGAGGTGGAGCATCTTCACGGTGGCCCGGCTCAGCAGCAGACGCGGCGGGGCGTCCGGTATGGCCAGCCGGGAGGCCAGGTCGACGTTCCTGGTCACGACCGGCATCTGGCGGCGCTTGCCGATCAGGGTGGCCAGCGCGCCGTGCGGGGCCTGTAGACCGAAGAACACCGTGAAGCACGCGATCGCCGCGTAGAAGACCGGCTCCTGGGAGAGGCCGAGTCTCGCCAGCAGCAGGATCAGCAGCAGTTCGCGGACCAGGAACCGGGTGGACAGACCTGCCCGCACCTTGGACAGGAGCCCGATGAGGCGACTGCCCTTGCGGTGGAGGTAGAGGTCCGCCAGGTACGTCACGGCGGCCGCGGCGGCGAAGGCGGGGGCGCTCGGCACGAGCGCGGCCGCCATGAGACCGGGGTAGCCCAGCATCATGAGGACCGCTGCGGCCAGTTCGGCCGCGCTGCCCACCCGGGCTACGCGAATAGCGGTGGATATCACGGGGAAACCTGCTCTGGGAGGGGGCCGGTTCATAGGTACTTAAAAGTCCGGAAAATCCTTTTTGAAGGTTTCGGAATTTTTACGGTTCAGGCCTCTGTGAATTCTCCGTAAACAAGGAGCGACAGAGGCCTGAAAAATCGATGGCTATTTGATCACGATTATGCCACGCCGTTCTGTCGGTCCAGTACGTCGGCGAGTGCCTGCTCGAAGCCGGACGCCTTGCCGGCGGCCGCTGTCGGATCCTGCTGGCGGACGTCGATGACATGCCCCGTGAGCTCGGAAAGCATCACGTCGAGCGAGGTGCGGGCGACCGCCTCGGAGGAGAGCAGACTGCCCGCGGGCTCCTGCCCGAAGGCCTTGGTGCGCATCGGCGTCGCCGTGCGCTCCGGATTGACGCAGTTCACCCGGATGCCGTCCCCGGCCCACTCGTCCGACAGGGCCTGGGTGAGATTCACCATGGCGGCCTTGGTCGAGGAGTAGAGGCTGTACTCGGCGCGGCCGCGGGTGTAACTGCTGGAGGTGTACAGCAGCAACTGGCCCTTCGTCTCGGCGAGATACTTGTAAGCCGAACGTGCGATCTGCACAGGCGCCAGGTAGTTGACTTTCAGCGCTTCCTCGATGGTCGCGTTGTCGGTCTCGGCCAGCTTGCCGATGCGCAGCACGCCCGCGGTGTTGACGACGTAGTCGACGCGCCCGGTCTCGCTGTAGGCCTTCGACAGGGCGTCGTCGACCTCCTCCGGGTTCTCCACGTGCGTGCCGGTGGTGGACCGGCCCAGGGCGTAGACCTTGGCGCCGTGGGCCTCGGCGAGTTCGGCGATGTCCTTGCCGATGCCGTACGAACCGCCGAAGACGACCACGGTCCGGCCGGTGAGCAGCTCGCGGTAGACCTCCTCGCCGTTCTGCTCGGGGGTGGCGGAGGACGCCAGCTGGAAGAGCTTGTCGGCGATGAAGACGTCGACGGGCTGAGTCACCTTCATGTTGTACTCGTCGCCCGCCACGACGTGGATCGGCACGTCCGGCAGGTAGCGCAGCACGACGGTGCAGTCGTCCGTGGCCTGGAAGTTGGGGTCGCCCGCCGCCACCTCGTAGGCCCGGCGGATGGTGGACAGCTTGAACGCCTGCGGGGTCTGGCCGCGGCGCAGCCGGGAGCGGTCCGGGATCTCGGTGATGAACTCGCCGTCCTCGCCGTGCGTGCGCGTGACGATGATGGTGTCCGCGGACGGGATGGCCACGTCGACCGCCTGGTAGCGCTCCAGCGCCGTGACGCAGTCGTCGATGACGCGCTGCGAGAGCAGGGGGCGGACGGCGTCGTGGAAGAGGACGTTGAGGTCCTCGCCCTCGGCCAGCCCCTCGCCCAGGGCGGCGATGGCGCGCTCGGTCGTCTCGTTCCGCGTGGAGCCGCCCTCGATGATCGCCCGGACCTTCTTGAACCCGGCCTTGGACACGATCTTCTCGACGTCCGGCACATAGCCCGGGGCCATGAGCACGATGATGTCGTCGACCGAGTCGGCCTTCTCGAAGGTGGTCAGCGTGTGCTCGATGACTGCCTTGCCGGCGATCTTCAGCAACTGCTTGGGAATCGACAGACCCACGCGCTGGCCGGTGCCACCGGCCAGGATCACTGCGGTGGTACGGGGCTTGGCTATCAGCTGGGACACAGAAGACCTACCTTGAGAGGACAGGGACGCGGAAATGGTCCCACTTGCGGTTACCGCGATGCAAGGTGAGCGCCGTCGACTGCAAATGTGTACGCAACCTGGCATTCACCTTGTGCCGCTGACGATTGCCGAGACACCGTTGCGGCTTCCCCCGAAACCCCCTGGAAATCCTGTGAGTAACTCCACAGGGTTAACGCATTGCCGAGAGTGACATGCGCTGCGACATCTGTAGCGGCATCTGCAGCAACATGCGTGACACGGGTGACTCTAACGGCTGCCGAGAGACGTCAGCGCCGCCGCAGCCGTTTGAGGCAGCGGTGTCCGAGCACCCGCACGAGCTCCTTCGACGAGGTCTGGTGCACCGGGCGGGCCGAGGCCCCGCCGGGCCCTGCGGCCACCGCCGCGAGCGCTCCGTACAAGGCGTGCGCGGCCACCTCGGGCGCGATCCGGGCCTCCCCGGCCCACTCCTGCGCCCGCTCCTCGACCCGCTCCCCGGCCCGCTTCGCCGCGGGCTCGGGCGCGGCGGACAACAGCCCCGGATCGCCGATCACCCGCACGCCCGTCAACTCAATCCGAGAGGCCGTCTCGGCACCGATCTCGGCGGCGGCTTCGACCGCCCAGCCGGGCGTGGAGATCTTCACATCCCGGGTGGTGGGACTACATATGTTCTTCATATGGAAGACCGCGCCGTTGCGCACCAGCTTGGAATAGAGCTCGTCGGGCAGCCCGTTACTGCGGAATTCCTTGTTGAGACTCCGCAGCATTTCGGCCTCGGCGAGCGTGAGAGAGCGATTCGCGGTGTCGGGAACAGGCTGCAGGAGATTCCTCGGCAGCCCTAACAGCGCCTCGAACGTGCGCATCAGCCCGCCCCGGTCCCGGTCGTCGACCACGACGACGGTGACCCGCTCGGCGCCGACCGCCCGCACCCACCGCTCGACCAGCCGGTCGTGCCGGTGCCGGCGCCAGAAGCTGGGGGTGGGCTTCTCGTAGGGGGCCTTGCGGAGCATGTGCTCCAGCCACTCCTCGTAACCCATGCGCAGACCGTTCTGCACGTACTGCTGCCACTGCGAGGGCATGATCTTCCCCAGCGGGCGCACGGTGACCAGCACGTGCACCGGCTCCCCGCCGAGCTGCTCGACGATCCGTTCGATCGTCGCGTCGTCCGGGGCGTCGGCGAAGAACTCGCTGCTGATCACGCAGGTGCGGCGGCCGGTGGCGTGCACCTGCTCCACGAGCCGCGTCCAGTGCCGCTCGGTGGGCCTGGTGTCGCCGATCATCCCGGTCCGGGAGCAGGCGGCCAGCACGGCCTGCATGGGGTGTCTGCTGTGCGCCGGGAACTCGACGCCGTACGCCGGCAGCTTCTCCTTCGCCCCGAAGAGGGCGCCCTGGATCGCGGTGGTCCCGGTTTTGTGCGGGCCGATGTGCAGCAGGCGGGTGCCGCGCGGCAGCGGGGAGAGCTTCGCCGGGGCCACGGCGTCATTGCTCGTACAGTCCGTCTCCATGGTCAAGGGACGGTAAGAGAGCTTCCTTGGGAAACGCTGAGAGGAGCCTGGGGCACGGATGAGTCCCAGGCTCCGGTCAGCGGTTCTTCACTTCGAGGTTTTCTGCACGGCCCGCGAGGACGGGGACGGGGCTACCCGCGAGGACCGGGACGGGTCAGGATCTGGGCTAGAACGGCTCGAAGCCCTCGAACTCCTGGGACGCCTCGTCGCGTTCGGCCTGCTTGTCCCGGCGGCGCTGGGTCGCGGGACGCGGCTCCTCGAAGCGGTGGTCCTCACCCCGGCGGCCGAGCATCTCGGCACCGGCCGTCACGGACGGCTCCCAGTCGAAGACGACCGCGTTGTCCTCGGGACCGATGGCCACGCCGTCGCCGCCGCGGGCGCCCGCCTTCATCAGCGCGTCCTCCACACCGAGGCGGTTGAGCCGGTCGGCGAGGTAGCCGACGGCCTCGTCGTTGTTGAAGTCGGTCTGCCGCACCCAGCGTTCGGGCTTCTCGCCCCGGACGCGGAACAGGCCGTCCTCCTCCAGGCTGACGGTGAAGCCGGTGTCGTCGACCGCCTTCGGACGGATGACGACCCGGGTCGCCTCCTCCTTCGGCTTGGCCGCGCGCGCCGCGCCCACCATCTCGGCGAGGGCGAACGACAGCTCCTTCAGGCCCATGTGAGCCACCGCGGACACCTCGAAGACGCGGTAGCCGCGCTCCTCCAGCTCCGGGCGGACCATCTCGGCGAGGTCCTTGCCGTCGGGGACGTCGATCTTGTTGAGCACCACGAGCCGCGGCCGGTTGCCGAGACCGCCGTACTGCTTGAGTTCCTCCTCGATGATGTCGAGGTCGGAGAGCGGGTCGCGCTCGGACTCCAGGGTCGCCGTGTCCAGCACGTGCACGAGCACGCTGCACCGCTCGACGTGGCGCAGGAACTCCAGGCCGAGGCCCTTGCCCTGGCTGGCGCCCGGGATGAGCCCGGGGACGTCGGCGATGGTGTAGACGGTCGAGCCGGCGGTCACCACGCCCAGGTTCGGCACCAGGGTGGTGAACGGGTAGTCCGCGATCTTCGGCTTGGCGGCGGACAGGACGGAGATCAGCGACGACTTGCCCGCGCTCGGGTAGCCGACGAGGGCCACGTCCGCGACCGTCTTCAGCTCCAGGACGATGTCCTGGAGGTCGCCGGGCACGCCGAGCAGCGCGAAGCCGGGCGCCTTGCGGCGGGCCGAGGCCAGCGCCGCGTTGCCGAGGCCGCCGCGACCCCCCTGGGCGGCGACGTAGGACGTCCCGTGCCCGACCAGGTCCGCCAGCACGTTGCCGGCCTTGTCCTGGATCACGGTGCCGTCCGGGACCGGCAGGATCAGGTCCTGGCCGTCCTTGCCGGAGCGGTTGCCGCCCTCGCCGGGCTTGCCGTTGGTGGCGCTGCGGTGGGGCTTGTGGTGGTAGTCGAGGAGCGTGGTGATCGACTGGTCGACGACCAGGATCACATCGCCGCCACGGCCGCCGTTGCCCCCGTCGGGGCCACCGAGCGGCTTGAACTTCTCACGGTGGACGGAGGCACAGCCGTGGCCTCCGTTACCCGCGGCGACATGGAGTTCGACGCGGTCCACGAAGGTGGTCATGGTAGGTGCCTCCAGCACTGCGAAAACGTACGAGTTCGGTCTCTTGCGTAACACGCGAAAGGCGGACCCGCCTTCCCGAAAGGGAAGTGAGGTCCGCCTCGCGAAATGTTCGGTCTGTGTCTAAGCCCTGGGCTCAGGCGGCGACCGGAACGATGTTCACGACCTTGCGGCCACGGTGGGTGCCGAACTGCACCGAACCGGCCTCGAGGGCGAACAGCGTGTCGTCGCCACCGCGGCCGACACCGGCGCCCGGGTGGAAGTGGGTGCCACGCTGGCGGACCAGGATCTCACCCGCGTTGACGACCTGACCGCCGAAGCGCTTCACGCCGAGCCGCTGAGCGTTGGAGTCGCGACCGTTCCGGGTGGACGATGCGCCCTTCTTGTGTGCCATCTCTCCTCAGTCCCTTACTTCGCAGCCGCGGGGATCTCAGTGACCTTGATCGCCGTGTACTGCTGGCGGTGGCCCTGACGACGGCGGTAGCCGGTCTTGTTCTTGTAGCGAAGGATGTCGATCTTGACGCCCTTGTGGTGGTCCACGACCTCGGCCTGGACCTTGATGCCGGCCAGCACCCACGGGTCGCTGGTGACAGCCTCGCCGTCGACAACGAGCAGGGTCGAGAGCTCGACCGTGTCGCCAACCTTGGCAGTGGAAATCTTGTCAACCTCAACGATGTCGCCGACAGCAACCTTGTGCTGGCGACCACCGCTGCGCACGATGGCGTACACGCTGATCTCACTCTCTCGCTCTGGGACGGCATCCCCGCAGTCCAGCCACCCGGGAACGAACACGGGCGGCCTCTCCCGACCACCGAGGTACCGGTACCCGGGAGGAAGAGGGTTTACGAGGATGTGGCATGCCAACCGACACGCCGAGGGTCAAGGCTACGGGGCGGGTGCGCAGGGGGTCAAACCGAGCCGTGCCCGCCGCTCACCGCTGCTCGTCCTCCGGGGCCGCCGCTCACCGCTGCCCGCCCTCCGAGGCCGCCGCTCACCGCTGCTCGTCCTCCGAGGCCACGGCCTCCTCGACGGCGAACCCGGACGTGTCGAGCTCGAAGTCGAACGGGGCGGGGATGCGCACGGGCCGCCCGAACGGAACGTCGGTCCGGGACCGGTACCCCTTGGGAGACGGATCCCACATGACGTTGATCTCCCCGCCCCCGCGGCGCCGGGCTGTGACAGCCGCCCGCCCCTCGGCAACGCTCACCCGCCGACCTCGCACCACAGAAGTTTCCCGCCGCTCCCGGAGAGGCCGCCGCCGAGCGGATACCCGCCCCACGTCTCGGCGTAGTGACATACGAGGAAGAGCCCGCGCCCAGCCTCCGCGTCCGGGCCTGTCGGGACGGGGAGACGGCGGGGCCCGGACCGCTTTCCGAAGGGAGGCGGGATGTGGGGGTTGGCGTCCCAGACGCTCACCCGGAGCCGACCTCGACCGAGCCCGCGGAGGCGGAGGGTGGCCGGGCCGGTGGAGTGCCGGTAGGCGTTGGTGACGAGCTCGGTGGCCAACAGCTCGGCGGAATCCTGGAGTTGCGACATGCCGTGTCCGGCGAGGACGGCTCGGAGGGTGACGCGGGCGATGCGCGCGGCTCGCGGATCGTGGGGCAGTTGGAGGGCGTACGCCCAAGTTGGGGCCGCTTCGCACTCCGACAGAGATACGGTGACCATGAACGCCTCCTGCAGTGGGGGAAGTTGGTTCGCTCGACGCTCCGGCCCGGCCGGGCGGTGGCAGTGCCGCGCGCTTGCAGGTGCGATGCGGTGCGCTTCCGGCGTATCGGCGGGGTCGGTTGAGCGGCTCGGGACTCACCGTAGGCTTCAGCCCCTGAAGGTTTTGCACTATCAAGCAAAAGGTTCAGGGATTTAGCTCGTGCGAGTGGCCTCCACAACAGACGTACGGAACGGAGCGAGGACTTGGCACCGCGAAGCGTCCCTACAGCCCGCCGCCTCCGCATCGGCATCGAGCTACGCCGCCTGCGGGAACGGGCCGGAATGACCGCCGCCGAGGCCGCTCGCTCTCTGGGCACGACTCAGGCGCAGGTCAGCAACATCGAGGCCAACCGCTTCGGCATCAGCGCGGAACGCGTGCGCACCCTCGCCCACATCTACGGCTGCACGGACCAGAGCTTGGTCGACGCCCTAGCCGTCATGGCGGCGGACCGAACACGCGGCTGGTGGGAGGAGTACCGGGACACACTGCCTTCCCGCCTGCTGGATCTCGCCGAACTGGAACACCACGCCACTGCTCTACGCGTCACGCAGGTCATCAACATCCCGGGCCTGCTGCAGACCCCGGAGCACGCCCGCGCGTTGTTCCGCGAGGCGGTTCCGTCCCTGCGCCCGCACGAGATCGAGTACCGCATCTCCCACCGCATCAAGCGCCAGGCCATCCTCTATCGCGAGCAGCCCCCGCCATACACCGCGATCGTCCACGAGGCCGCCCTGCGGATGCAGTTCGGCGGCCGCGAGGTGGCCCGGGCCCAACTGGAACATCTGGTCGAAGCCAGCGAGCAGGCCAACGTCTCCCTCCGCGTAATCCCCTTCAACGGCACGTCGTTCCCCACCACAGGCCACGCCGTGGACTACTTCCACGGTCCGGTGCCGACCCTCGACACGGTGGAGGTCGACACCGCCCACGGCAGCGAACTCGTCGATGCAGCAGGACAGTTGGAGAAGTACCGTCTCGTGCTGGACCGTATGGAGGCAGTCGCCCTGAAACCCGCCGCCTCTCGCGACCTCATCCACCGCGTCGCCCAAGACACCTGAGAGACGACATATGACCGAACGGAACTGGCAGAAATCGACGTACAGCGAAGAAGGCTCCGCCTGCGTCTACCTCGCCACCACCCCCGCCGGAACGATCCTCCTCCGCGAAAGCGACGAACCGGAAACCATCCTCCCCATCAGCCCGAGCCAACTCGGGTCCCTGATAGCCCGCCTGCGCAACGACTGAAGCAACACATCGAGCCTTTCCCAGTAATGGATCGTGCCGTTGCGTGATCGTTCAGATGGTGCGGCCGTACTCGAGCTGAAGCAGGACGAGGGCTGCGGCGGCGATCTTCGTGATGCGGCTGGGGTCGAGGCTGACCTTACGCAGGGCCCTTGAAGGTGGTTTTGAGCGGGACTGTAAAACGATCGGTGTAACTCCTGATCAAGGAAGATGCATCGATGACCAGCGACAACGTGACCGAGGCCGAGTCCGTCGAGGCCGCTGA